>NZ_JBMVFV010000021.1:0-82320 GCF_049538395.1 Micromonospora sp. AB353
ACGCTCTTCCGATCTGGCGTCGCGCTGGCGGTGGCGCTGCTCGCCGTACCGGCGGCGGTGGCGGTCGCGCTGCTCGGCCTCGGTGCGCCGCTCTGGTGGCAGCTGCGGGGTGCCCTCGCCGCCGTCGTGGTGCCGGTCGTCGTCGTCCTCGCCGTCCGTCGCCTGTGGACCGACCTGAGCGGGTACGCCTCGACGGGGCTCGCCGTGGCGCTCGCCGGCACCGGCCTCGTGCCGCTCGTCGCGCCGGGCGGGGAACCGGTGGCGCCGTACGCCACGGCGGCGGTGCTGCTGGCGCTCGCCGCCGGGGCCGGCTCCCGGCCGGTGGTCGCGCTGCGCGCGGTCGGCGGCGCGCTGGCCGTCGTGGCGTTGCTGGCGGTGTCCCCGGTGGTGCTGACAGTGCTCGTGGACCTGCCGGTGCAACCCTGGTCCGGGGTGCCCGCCGCCACGGCGGCGTCCGCCGGGACCGCCCGCGCCGGGCTGGTGCTGCTGCTCCTGGGCGCCGCCGCCGGGGCGTACGCCGCGACGGATCGCCGCGTCGCCTGGTGGCTCGCCGCGCTGCCGTTCGGCGCTGTCGCGCTGCCGGTGCTGGCGACGGCGGCCGGTGCTCCGTGGCCGGTGGTGCCGGCGGTGGCGTTCGGGGTCGGGCTGGCCGCGCTGCTGGCCGCCGCGCTCACCGGAGCGCGTCCGGCGGTGCTCGTGCCGCTCGGGGTGGTGCTCGCCGTACCCGGGTTCGGTGGCCTGCTCGCCACCCGCGCGGGGACGCTCGCCGCACTCGGGGCGCTGGTGGTGGCCGGTGCCGTGACCGGGGCGGCCGGGCGGCCGGCGGTGGTCCGGATCGCGGGGTGGCTGGGCGCCGTCACGGCGGCGACCGGGTTCGCGGTCACCGCTCCGCTCGCGGCCGGGCTGCCGCTGCGTACCGCGGCGTTCGCCGCCCTGGCCGTGGCGGCGGTGACGCTGCACGCGGCGCCGCTGCTGCGCGTCGCCCGGCCCGCCGCATCCACGTGGGCGCTGGAGGCGGCGGCGCAGGCGGTGGCGCTGCTCGCGCTGCTGCTCACCGGCGGCTCGCTGCGGTACGCGGCGGCGGTCTGCGTGCTGTGGGGCGTGGCCGTCGCGGTCCGGGTGCCGCGCCGGGGCGAGTCGCCGGCCGGGCGTCGCGTGCTGGCGGCGGTGGCCGCCGGCAGTGAGCTGGTCGGGGCGTGGCTGCTGCTCGCCGCGGGCGGGGTGGTCGTGCTGGAGGCGTACACGCTGCCGGCGGCGGCGCTCGCCCTGGGCGCCGGGCTGCTGGCGCTGCGGCGCCGGCCCGGGCTGACCAGTTGGCTGGCGCTCGGCCCGGGGCTCGGTGCGGCGTTCCTGCCGAGCCTCGTGTCGGTGCTGGTCTCCGCCGAGCCGCAGCCGTGGCGGCGGCTGGCACTCGGCGCGGCGGCACTCGCCGCCGTGCTCGGCGGGGCGACCCGGCGCTGGCAGGCGCCTGTGGTGCTGGGCGCGGCCACGCTGGTGCCGCTGGCGCTGCACGAGCTGGCCCGGGGCTGGGATCTGCTGCCCCGCTGGATCTTCCTGGGAGTGGGTGGGCTGCTGCTGATCGGGCTGGCCGCCACCTACGAGCGGCGCCGGCGCGACCTGGTCCGGCTGCGCGACGCCGTCGCCCGGCTCGGCTGACCGGCGGGGGATGCGGCCCGGGCGGGAGACGATCCCGGCCCGGGCCGATTCCGTTCGCCTCACCTGATCGGCGAGCCGCCGTCGACCGGGATGGTGTGGCCGTGGATGAAGGACGCGTCGTCGCTGGCGAGGAAGCAGACCGCGCGGGCGATCTCGTGCGGCTCGCCGTACCGGCCGGCGGGCGCCTGCATCGTCAGGTCGTAGAACGGGAAGTCGCTGGTGATCTCCGCACCCTCGAAGGCGGCGGTCTTGATCACGCCGGGGCCGATGCCCACCGCGCGGATGCCCTGGTGGCCGTAGTCGTAGGCGATCTGCTTGGTCAGCCCGATGACGCCGTGCTTGGCGGTGGTGTACTCCGCGCCGACCTCGCTGGCGACCACGCCGGACGCTGACGACACGTTGATCACGACACCCTTGCCGCGCTCCAGCATGTGCGGCAGCGTGGCCTTCGTGGCGAGGAAGACGCCCTTCAGGTCGACCTCCATGACGCGGTCCCACTGGCTGTTCTCGATCTCCAGCAGCGGCACGTACGCGCCGAACACCCCGGCGTTGTTCACCAGCACGTCGATGCGCCCGTACGCGTCGAGGGCGGCGCTCACCATGGCGCGTACCGAGTCCTCGTCGGTGACGTCGGCAGCCACCGCCACCGCGTCGCCGCCGGCTTCCCTGACGCGCGTGACTGTCGCCTCGGCGCGTTCCAGGGAGAGGTCGGAGACGACCACCTTCGCGCCCTCGGCGGCCAGCTCGACGCACATGGACATGCCGAGTCCGGAGCCGACCTGGTCCGGGCTGAAGCCGCCGCCCGTCACCAGCACCACCTTGTCCGTCAATCCACGCACCGTGCTGTCTCCCGTCTGTCGATGACCGTGCAGCCTGCACCATGGCCGTTCGGATGAGTGCCTCTCATCTTTATGTACAGATTAGCTGTTCAGAGGGGGTGCGCCCACCGTCGTACGGGCTCGCTGCGGTGTGACGAAGATCGTTTGCGCCGCTCCGGCCCGGAGGGGTAGGGACAGCACCACCTCCGAGCCGGGGGTCTGCGGGATTACCCACGGCGACGGTCATCGCCAGAATCGGTGACGGAGAGTCGCGTACGGAGCGTGGCTCGCGGCATCGGGGGCGACATGACTACTTCCACGTCGACGGAACCCGCGGCACGGCGGGGCAGCGACTACGCGCGGCTGTCCCGACGGATCGCCGAGGCGGGACTGCTCGAGCGGCGGCCCGGCCGGTACGCGCTCCGGATCGCGCTCACGCTCGGCGCGTTCCTGGCCGGCTGGATCGTGGTGGCGCTCGTCGGCGACTCGTGGTGGCAGGTGCCGCTGGCGGTGGTGATGGCGGTGGCGACCACACAGGTGGCGTTCCTCGGCCACGACGCCGGGCACCGGCAGATGTTCCGCCGGCGCGGGCCGAGCGAGGCGGCCGGACTGGTCGCCGGCAACCTCGCGGTCGGGCTCAGCTACGGCTGGTGGGTCGACAAGCACAACCGGCACCACGCCAACCCGAACCACACCGACGAGGATCCGGACGTCGGGGCGGGCGCGCTGGTCTGGACGTACGAGCAGGCGATGGCGACGCGCGGCCTGAGCCGGTGGATGGCCCGCCGCCAGGCGTGGCTGTTCTTCCCGCTGCTGCTGCTGGAAGGGCTGGCGCTGCACGTGGCGAGCGTGCAGGCGCTCATCGGCCGGGAGCCGGACGGGCGGTGGCGGGTGCCGATGCGGCACCGGGCCGTGGAGGCGCTGCTGCTCGCCGCGCACGCCGCCGGCTACCTCGGGCTGCTGTTCGCGGTCATGTCACCGGCCAAGGCGCTGCTGTTCGTCGCCGTGCACCAGGGGCTGTGGGGCCTCTACATGGGCTGCTCGTTCGCCCCGAACCACAAGGGCATGCCGATGCCCACCGCCGACGACGAGCTCGACTACCTGCGCAAGCAGGTGCTGACCTCGCGCAACGTCCGTGGTGGCCGGTTCGTCGACCTGGCGCTCGGCGGGCTCAACTACCAGATCGAGCACCACCTCTTCCCGAACATGCCGCGCGCCAACCTGCGCCGGGCCCGGCCGCTGGTGATGGCGTACTGCGCCGAGCAGGGCGTCCCGTACGCGGAGACCGGGCTGGTCGAGTCGTACCGGCAGGCGCTGGCGCACCTGCACGACGTGGGCCGCCCGCTGCGCGCGGCCTGAACGGGGTGAGCCGGGCGGGGCGAGTGGACGCCCCGCCCGGCGGCGGGTCAGATCGGCGTGCCGGAGAAGGCCGCGGCGATCGCCGCGGGCGCCTCCTCCACCGCGCCGGGCGCGGGCGGGCTCAGCCGCACCGGCGTGCCGAACTCGGAGTAGGTGACGGACATCCGGTCGAGCGACGCGTCGATGGGCGTCATGTCCAGCGTGAAGGTGCGCAGGCGCCCCTGCTCGTCCAGCGTCGCGGTGAACGGCAGCGCCTTCGCCTTGTCGCCCGCCGCCGTGAGCGCCTTCCCGGTGGCGCCGCTGCGCGTGTAGTCGAGCGTCCCGGCGTACGACCGGTCGCCCGAGCTGCGGACGTCGACCACCGCGGCGAGCAGCTTCTTCACCCCGCCCGGGTCGTCCACCGGCATCACGCCGTCGCCGGTGTCCATGCGCAGCCACTTCCGGGAACCGCCGAGCTGCTCGCCCAGCTCGCCGTCGAACTTGACCCAGGTGTCGGCGCCGATGACCAGCATGCGCACCTCACCGAAGGCGGCCATCGTCAGGGTGGTCTGCATGGTGCGGGCCCGCGGATCGGTCACCCCGTGCGCGGTGAGCATGGCCGAGTCCAGCTTGACCCGCAGCGTCTGCTCGTTGAGCTTCTCGATGGCGGCGGTCAGTTCGTCACGCGGCGTCGTCGCCGGGCTCGTGGAGCCCGCGGCGGCAGCCCGTTCGGCCGGCGCGTCCGTGCCGGGCCGGTCGCCGCATCCGGTCAGACCGAGGCCGAGCACCGCCACGAGCGCGACCCCCGTGGTCGCCAGCCGTCGTTTCGTCATCAGTGAGGTTCCTCCGCGAAAAGGGCCCCACCGGGGCCGGACGATCAATGTAGCGGCGGCCGCCCAGTGGCGTGCGCCCCTTTTCCGGCGTGCGCGGCGAAGCCGCCGGCGGGGGTGGCCGGTAGGGTCGTCGCATGGTGGAGGGCGCGTCGCGGTGGTGGCGCGCGGCGCGGCGGGGTGAACGGCCCCGGCCGCGTCACGGGACGACATCGTGCGGAGCTGCGGCATGAGATTCGAGATCAGCAAGGTGCTCGACGCCATCGAGGGTCGGGTCTGCACCGATCCGTCGCTGGCCAGGGCCGTGGTCGACCTGGCCGAGGTGATCCGCTGGCAGAACCTGGACGGCGGCCGACCGGCCAGCCTGCTGCGGCTCGGCATGGTGATCGACGCGCTGTCCCGGCAGATCGGCGAGGACAGCGTCCCGGTCTACGCGATCGTGCACCGGGCGCTGCTGTCCGACGCCGACCTGACGTCCAACGAGCGGATGGTGGTGCGCCGGTGGGCCGACGACGGCCTGGTGGAGGTGCTCGACCAGCCCGGTGACCGGATGCTGGAGGTGGCCGACCTGCTCGGCCTGCCCGTGCTCACCCGGGCGCGGCTCGACGGGCTCGTCGGGCGGTACCCGTGGATCGGGCAGGCGGGCCGCGTGCTCGCCCCGGTGCCCGGCGCCGGCGGCCCGGTCTTCATCGCGCACGTCGGTGGCGGCCAGGACCCGGCCACCGGCAGCCGCTCACCCGCCGGCGTCAAGGTGCTCTCCCGGAAGTGGCGGTGCCCGGAGCCGGGCTGCGCGCTGTTCGGCGGCGGTGGGGGCGGCGGAGCCTTCGCCGACCTGGCCGCCGTGGACCGCGTACCGGCCGAGCAGCCGCCGCCCACGCTGCGGACCGGCGCGCCGACCTGCCCCCGGCACGGCGCGCGGCTCTCCGACGCCGGCCCGCGCCCGCGTACCGCGGTGCTCGCGGCGCGCATCGGCGGCCTGGTCCGCAAGCGGTTCGTGCTCACCGAGACCGAGCCGGTGGCGATCGGCCGGGCGCCGGACGGCCCGGGCGGGGTGACGCTCGGCCAGTGGCTCAACGACGAGGCCCGCCGCTGGATCAGCCGCAGCCACATCCGCCTGGAGCTGCGGGTGGGCGAGGTGGTGGTCACCGACACCAGCACCAACGGCTCCGGCGTACGTCCCGGCGGCTCGATGGCCGAGCACGAGCGGATCGCGCTGCCGCCGCAGCAGTCCCGGGTGCTCGCCGAGGGCGACCTGATCGAGCTGTACCCGGGCGTGCAGGTCGGCCGCGCCGACGACATGACCAGCGACGCGAAGTACGCGCCGAACTCGGTGATGGCCGAGGCGCCGACCATGGCGATGCGGCTGCCGCGTCAGTGACGGGCACATGCGAAGGCGCCGGGACCGTCGCGGTCCCGGCGCCTTCTCGCGTACGGAGTGAGCCTTCTCGCGTACGGCCTCAGCCGGCCAGCACGGCGGCGAGCTGCGCCACCGCGTGGTCGATCTCCTCCTCCGTGATCACCAGCGGCGGGGCGAGCCGGATGGTCGAGCCGTGCGTGTCCTTGGCGAGCACACCCCGCTCCATCAGCCGCTCGCACGCCTGCCGGCCGGTCATCAGCGCCGGGTCGATGTCCAGCCCGGCCCACAGCCCGCGACCGCGTACCGCCACCAGGCCCTTGCCGATCAGGCCGCGCAGGCCGGCGTGCAGCCGCTCACCCAGCTCGGCCGAGCGGCGCTGGAACTCGCCGGTCGCCAGCAGCCGGACCACCTCGGTCGCGACCGCGCAGGCCAGCGGGTTGCCGCCGAACGTCGAGCCGTGCTGGCCCGGCTGGAGAACGCCCAGCACGTCGCGGTTCGCGGCCACCGCCGACACCGGCACGATGCCGCCGCCGAGCGCCTTGCCCAGCAGGTACATGTCCGGCTCGACGCCCTCGTGCTCGCACGCGAACGTCGCGCCGGTACGGCCCAGGCCCGACTGGATCTCGTCGGCGACGAACAGCACGTTGCGCTCGGTGCAGACCCGGCGCACGCCCGGCAGGTAGCCCTCCGGCGGCACCACGACGCCCTGCTCACCCTGGATCGGCTCCAGCAGCACGGCCACCGTGTTCTCGTCGATCGCCGCGGTCAGCGCGTCCAGGTCGCCGTAGGGGACCACAGTGAAACCCGGGGTGTACGGCCCGAAGTCGGCGCGTGCGTCCTCGTCGGTGGAGAAGCTGACGATGGTGGTCGTACGGCCGTGGAAGTTGCCCTCCGCCACCACGATGTTGGCCTGGCCCGGCGTGACGCCCTTGACCTGGTAGCCCCACTTGCGGGCCACCTTGATGCCGGTCTCCACCGCCTCGGCGCCGGTGTTCATCGGCAGCACCAGGTCCTTGCCGCAGAGCGCGGCCAGCTCCCGGCAGAAGTCGGCGAACTGGTCGTGGATGAACGCGCGGCTGGTCAACGTGAGCCGGTCGAGCTGCTTGTGCGCGGCCTCGATCAGCTTCGGGTGCCGGTGGCCGAAGTTCAGCGCCGAGTATCCCGCCAGACAGTCCAGGTAGCGGCGGCCGTCCACGTCGGTCAGCGAGGCGCCCTCGGCCGACGAGATCACCACGGGCAGCGGGTGGTAGTTGTGCGCCGTGTGACGCTCCGCGTCCCGGACCGCGGACGGAGTCCGCAGCATGTCGTCGATGATCACTTGCTCGCCTTTCCCTGACGGAGTCGCAACGTGCAGCACTTCGGTCCGCCGCCGGCCTTGCGCAGCTCGGACAGGTCGATCCCGATGGTCTCGTAGCCCCGGTCGCGCAGCTTCGCGGCCAGGTCGGTGGCCTGCGCGGGCAGCACCACGTGCCGGCCGTCGCTCACCGCGTTCAGGCCCAGCACCTCGGCGTCGGCCATGGTGGCGTGGATCGCGTCCGGGAACAGCCGGCGCAGCACCGCCCGGCTGCCGGGGGAGAACGCCTCCGGCAGGTACGCCACGGTGCGCTCGTCGAGCACTGTCAGCGCGGTGTCCAGGTGGTAGAACCGGGGGTCCACCAGCTGCATGGTGATCACCGGGTAGCCGAAGACCTCCTGGAGCTGCGCGTGCGAGGCGTGCGCGGTGCGGAACCCGGTGCCGGCGAGCAGGTGGTCACCGGCCAGCAGGACGTCGCCCTCGCCCTCGTTGACGTGCTTCGGGTCGTACATCTCGAAGCCGGCGCCCTCGAACCAGGCCCGGTACGCGGGCGCCTCGTCGGCGCGCTGCGGGTCGCGGAACTGCACCGCCATGGCCTTGCCGTCGATCACGGTGCCGCCGTTCGCGGCGAAGACCATGTCCGGCAGGCCGGCGACCGGCTCGATCAGGTCGACCTCGTGGCCCAGGTCCAGGTACGTGCGCCGAAGCTGCTCCCACTGCCGGATCGCCAGGTCGGCGTCGACCGGGGCGGTGGGGTCCATCCACGGGTTGATCGCGTAGTCGACGGCGAAGTACGTCGGCCGGCACATCAGAAAGCGCTGGCGGATGGCGTCCATCGTCATGTCGTGCTCCCAGGGTCGGGCGCGCCCGGCCACCGTCGGCCCACGGGCTGGCGCCGTGGTCCAACGTTATGCGGCCCGGGTAGACGACATCCACCGTGGGAAGTTGCGTCCGGCAGCGGATCGTTGCGTTGAATCGGTCACCGACGAGCGATCGTTGCGCCGACGCCGGACACACTTCGGGGGCGGCGAACCGCCGCCCCCGAAAGAGGTGTTGCCCGGCCGGTGAACCACCGGAACTGATCGGGCTGGCCGGCCCTGCCGGCGATCGGAACAGTGCCCGTCAGAACCAGGCACCAAACTGTGAGTCAAGCCACTCGCGGAAGCGGCCGACCCACTCGCCGTCGGTGGTCGGCCAGTCGAACTGGCCGGTCATCGCCACGATGCCGAGCACCACGGCGGCCAGGCCGACCGCGATGCCGATCAGCGCGTCGGTCTTGCCGGCCACGTGCCGCCGACGGGTGGCGATCAGGCCCAGCACCGCCAGCACGGCGCCGACCGCGCCGACGCCGATGCCGTACCCGGCGAGCGTGCCGGAGAGCACGAACATCGCCCCGACCACCGAGACGATCAGGCCGAGCGTGGCGAGCATGCTGGCCCGGGGACGCTTGGTCGTGTACGGCTCCGGGCGGTCCACCCGGCCGTCGCCGTTCGTGTCCGTACCGTCGGGGCGGCCGTCCCGGTCGAGGTCGGTGCGGTCCGGACGGCCGTCGCGGTCCAGGTCCACGGTGCGCGCGGCGGCGGGCGCCGCGCCGGCGGTCCGCACGTCGGTCACCGGAGCGGTCCGGGTGTCGGCGTCGACCCGGCGGCCGGTGACCGCACGCGCCGCCGCGCCCCGGTCCGCGGCCCGGCGTCGGGCCTCCGCGTCCCGCTCGTCGTCGGCCGCCGCGATCCGGCCGTCGGTGGCCGACGTCGCCGTCCGGCCGTCGGTGGCCGGGGCCGCACCGAGGTCGCGTGCGTCCCGGTCGGTCGCCGCGTCCCGGGCGCGCTCGTCGTCGGTCGCGGTGGCGGCGCTGCGGTACGTGGTCCGCTCCTCGTCGCGGTCGGTGACCACGGGCCGGTCGGCCGGCTGCTCGGCGGTCCGGTCGCGCTCGTCGACCACGCCGTCGCCATTGGTATCGGTACTGGTCGCCGGAGGGTTCCGGCGGGACAGGATCTTCACGATGGCACCTCCTGATCCAGGCGCGGAGGCCGCGCATGACAAGCAGGAAGTACCCAGGCGTGCCGAAATCGACACCCCTGGGTCCGCTCCGCACACTCAGGCGCGCCGCCCGGTCAGGACACCGTGCGTGACCACTGCTGGTTGGTAGCCGCACCGCAGGTGTACTGCTGGACGTCCGCGCCGTCGCCGGTGCCGGCGTTCACCACGTCCAGGCACTTGCCGCTGTGCCGGGCCCGCAGCTGGAACCAGCCGCCGAGCGCGGCCCACTGCCACTGCTGGTTGGCGCCGCTGCCGCAGGTGTACTGGATGATGTTGGCGCCGTCGGCGGTGGACGCGTTCGCGACGTCGAGACACTTGCCGCTCGCCGCGTTGACGAGGCGGAACCAGCCGCCACCGGCGTCCTGGAACTCCCACCTCTGGTTGCCGCCGCCGTTCCAGCCCCACTGCTTGACCTCGGCGTTGTTCGCCGTGGAGCCGTTGATCACGTCGAGCACCCGGCCGCTGTGCCGGGCGGTGACGCGGTGGTACGCGGGCGAGTTGCCGGTGACGGTGCCCGCCGCCGCGTCGATGGTGACTGACGGATACCAGGTCAGGCTCATGCTGGTGGCGGTCGGGAAGGCGATCGGCAGCCACACGTACTGGGAGTCGTTGGCCGGGCCGCCCCAGGCGCCCGCCCAGCGGTCACCCAGATAGAGGTAGCTGGTGCCGGACGTGCCCTGGATCGGCAGCACGAAGGCCGGCTGGGAGTTGAAGGTGGTGCCGTTGCCCACATCGGTCCAGCTGCTCCACGGTCCCGAGATGCTCGGCGCGGTGGCGTACCGGGCCTGGTTCGGGCTCCAGCCCGTCGCCCCGGAGGTCAGCAGGAAGTACGTCGAGCCCCGCTTGAACATCGCCGGCGCCTCGCGGTGCGCGCCGTCCCAGAAGTTGCCCACCAGAGCGGCCACGTTGAGGTAGTCCGAGGTGAGCCGGTAGATGTTCAGGTCGTAGTTGTCGTCGGCCGCCGAGATCATGTACGCGGTGCCGTTGTCGTTGTAGAGCGTGATGTCGCGGGACATGTGCTGCCCGAGCGGCCGGAAGCTGCCGTGGTACGTGTAGTTCCCGTCCACAGTGGCCGAGGAGGCGACGGCGGCCCGCGCCTCGTTGTAGTCGGACCCGTTCTCCTTGTGCATCCACATCACGAACCGGCCGGTACCCGCGTTGTAGACCACCTTCGGCCGCTCGATGTTGGCGACCCGCAGCTCCGCCGCCGACGACTGGGTGAGCACGTGGTTGCGGAACTCCCAGGTGCGCAGGTCCGTGGAGCGGTAGACGGACACCGCCCGGAACGTGTTGTCCGGGTTGCGGTTCTCGCCGAACCAGTAGTAGTAGTCGCCGACCTTGAGCACGCCGCCGCCGTGGGCGTGCACCACGGCACCGCTCGTATCGGTGAACTGGGTGCCGTTCGGGACGGTCACCGGAGCCGCCAGCGCACTCGCCGCCGGTCCCAGCACCGTCGCCGCCAGGGCCACGGCGAGCGCCAGCCCGGCCGCCACGAGCCTGCCACCACCTTGTCGCGTCGTCCGTCCCACGCCGGTCACCGCCCGCAGACCGGCGTGATCGCGGCGGGCGTCGCGCTGCTCGCCACGAGCATGCCGAACGTCGCCGACGCGCCGGGTGCCAGCGTCCCGTTCCAGGAGGCGTTACGGACCGCGGCGTCCTGGCCGGAGCCCTCGGCCACCCCGCCCCAGATCGACTGGATGCGCTCGTCACCGGACCACCGCCACGAGACCAGCCAGCCCGGTACCGGCTCGGTGCCGCCGTTGCGCACCGTCACCGTGGCGACGAAGCCGCCGCCCCACCTGCTGTCGATGGTGGCCGTCGCGGAACAGAGCGACAGCGTCCGCGCCGGCCCGCCGATCACGTACGGATCCCGCACGCCCTTGGTGTCGCCGAACCGGAACCAGTACGCGGTACCAGGGGCCAGGCCGTCGATGGTCACCGTGCCCGACCGTTCCGGCCCGGTGACCGCCTCGGCCACCGGGTCGCGCCACCCGGTGGCGTCCTCGCGGCTGGCGAAGAGGCTGACGACGAGCGGCGGGTCGTAGCCGCAGGGCGGGCTGAGCACCATCCAGTAGGTGATGGTGATGCTGGTCGTGGTGGCCCCGGTCACCTGACCGCTGACCGGCAGCGCCGGCGGGCACGCGAACGTGGGCGTCGAGGCCGGCGTCGCCGCCGTGGCGAGCGTCGTCGTGGTGGCGGGCGACCGGTCGGCGCCGGCCGAGGCGGCCAGGCCGGTGAGGGCGAGGGCGGCGGCCAGTGCCGCGCCGAGCGTACGGAGCATCTGTCTCTCCCGAGCTGGAGGCGCCGGGGGCGGTCGGCGCCGGAGTGGTGGTGGACCGCGGTGTCGCCGGCCGTGCCGGCACGGCGGAGCGCCGGAGACGACTGCCCGGCACCGGGGTGGCGCATCACCCCGCGCTTGTCCCTCCGGCGAGATCGAGCTGCTCGCACTGGCTCCCGAGCGCTGCCGCCGCCAGTCTTTCAGTCGACGAACATCGATTCAATGTCGTCCCAGGACCCGACGTCGCCGGCGGCCCGATCCGCTGGCTACGCTTGGTCGTTGTGCCAGAGGGACACACCATCCACCGCCTCGCCGCCCGGCACGCCGAGCTGTTCGCGGGCGACAAGGTGCACGCCGACAGCCCGCAGGGCCGCTTCGCCGAGGGCGCGGCCCGCCTGAGCGGCACCGTCCTGGACGGCACGGAGGCGTACGGCAAGCACCTGCTGCACCACTACGCGGGCGAGTTGACGCTGCACGTACACCTGGGTCTGTACGGCAAGTTCGCCGACGGGCCGGGGGAGCCGCCGGCCCCGGTCGGGCAGCTGCGGCTGCGCCTGCACAGCGACCGGCACTGGCTGGAGCTGCGCGGCCCGACCGCCTGCGAGCTGCTGACCCCGCCCGAGGTGGCGGCGCTACGCGACCGGCTCGGGCCGGACCCGCTGCGCGCCGACGCCGACCCGGACCGGGCGTACTCGCGGATCCGCCGCAGCCCCACCCCGCTGGCCGCGCTGCTGCTCGACCAGTCGGTGGTGGCCGGCACCGGCCTGATCTTCGTGACCGAGGCGCTGTTCCGGGCCGGGCTGCCGCCGCTGCTGCCCGGCCGGGAGCTGACGCCGGCCGGCTGGGCCGACCTCTGGGCGGATCTAGTGATGCTGATGACCCGCGCGGTCGAGCGGGGCCGGATCGACACGGTGCGCGACGCCGACCTGCCGGAGGTGACCGGCCGTGCGCCGCGCGTCGACAGGCACGGCGGCGAGGTGTACGTCTACCGCCGCCCCGGCGCGCCCTGCCACGTCTGCGGCACCCCGGTCAGCCGGGGCGCGCTCGCCGGGCGCAACCTCTACTGGTGCCCCACCTGCCAGGCGGGCTGACCCCTCGGCGTGCCTGCCGCTGCGCCCGCTCCGGATGCGGCGGCGCTGTCACATCACGTCGAGCAGCCAGCGGGCCGCCTCGACGTTTCCGAGGAAGACCTGGTCGCCGCCGATGCTCCAGGCCACCGTCTGGCCGATCGCCCAGCCGCGTACCCGCTCCCGGTCCAGGCCCAGCTCGGCGCTGAGCCGGTCGAGCCGGTGCCGCAGCGCCGCGGGGGAGTGACCCAGTTCCGCGCCGCGCACGAGCGGCACCAGCGCGAACTCCCGCTCGCCGACAAGCGGCTTCGGGTCGATCACCAGCCACGGTTCGCGCCCGGCGGCCAGGATGTTTCCCGCGTGCAGGTCCTGGTTGACCAGCACCTGCTCACCCTGGCTCGGCGCCAGGTCGGCGAGCAGCCCGAGCGCGGTGTCGAGCAGCCGTCGCTCGTACGGGCGGCCGGCACGTCGCCAGTTGCCCGGCATCCGCTCCGCCCAGCCGGCCGCCTCCTCGGCCAGCGGCGTGAACGGCGCACCGGCCGGCACCGCGAGCTTTGGCAGCAACCCGACCGCGACGTCCAGCGCCGTGTCGGCCGCCAGCGCGTGCAGCGGCGTACCGGGGTCGCACCGCTCGACGAGCAGCGCGCGCCGGTCGGCGTCGTGGGCGAGCAGCCGGATCGCGCCCCGCCCGTTCCAGTGCGCCAGCGCCGTGGCCTCGTGGACGCTGTCGTCGTCCGGGTACTGGAGCTTCAGCACCACCCGGGTTCCGTCCGGAAGCGTCGCGGGCAGCGCCAGCGAGGCGAACGCGTACGCGAACGGCGGGCCGACCGTCAGCTCCCACCGCGCGACGCAGTGGGCCAGCCGGCCGGGCAGCTCCGCGAGCCATGCCCGGCCGGCCTCCGTCCGCTCGACCCAGCGCAGCCCTTCGGGAATGTCGCACCGCATCCGGACATCCTGACCGGTAGGGCGACGATCCGCTGCCCCCGGGCCGGTCTCGCGCTCGCCGGTTGCGGGCCCCGCGCCTCGCCGGTGCGCGTCAGCGCAGCCGGCGGATGTCCCCGTACGCCCGGTAGAAACCGCCGCGGCCGGACTCGCGGACCTCGGTGACCAGGTAGCGCGCGCCCGGCTCGCGGATGCCCTTGGGGAACTGCACCGACCAGTCCCGCCGGTAGCCGTCGGCGAGGACGTGCACCCGCAGCCGGCCGCCCTGCTCGACGCACTGCACCAGCACGCCGTCCCGGTCGTCGGTGGTCACCTCGACCGAGGTCCAGGCGGCCGTCTCGGGCATCCGGGCCGGCGCCTTGACGTCGACCACGTCGGGCACGCTGCCCGCCTCGGCCGCCCGGATCGCCGCCTCGCTCGCGTCGATGCAGGCCAGGTAGCCGCTCGTGGTGACCACGTAGAGCCGGTTGTCGTGGTACTGCATCGAGTACGCCGAGCCGCAGCCGGTGCCGAGCTTCCACAGCCGGTTGCCGGCCTGGTCGAAGCAGTAGATCGAGGAGGCGCTGTCGCCGGCGAACACGTACCGGCCGCCCTCGGCGGTGGCGCAGGAGAAGACCGCCGAGTCGCAGCGGTAGACCTGCTCGGCCAGGCCGTCCTTGCGCAGGCGCACCACCTCGCGGGTGCCCGTGCCGGCGAACACGGCGTCCCGCTCCTGCCAGCCGAACAGGACCGCGCCGGTGCCGGTGTGCCACAGCTCGCGCCCGGTACGCCAGTCGTAGCCGGTGACCCCCTGCGAGTGGCCGTGGTAGAGCGCGTCGGCGTCGCAGCGCACCATCCACGCCGACCGGCCCCGCCCCGGCCGGCGCCAGAGGAACTCGTCCTCGTGGTCGATCGCCGAGATGCCGCCGTCGCGATCGGACACGCCCAGCACACCGTCGTGGATGTCCAGCCAGTAGATGTCGATCTCGGGCGCGATCGCGTACGCCGCGCGGGGCACCTTGCCGGACAGGTCGTAGACGTTGCCGTCGTCGCAGCCGGCGTAGACCCAGGCGTCATCGGCGACGATGCACTTCACCCCGTCGGGGAGCCGGACCTGGTTGACCAGCCGGGCGTCGTGGTCGAGCGTGGTGATCACGCCGTGCTCGTTGCCGACCATGCAGTGCCTGTCGTCGACGAAGATGCCGAAGGCGGGCGCGCCCGAGGCGTACCGCCACAGGACCGGGGCGGTGCGGGCGGTCGAGCGGGTGCTGACGATCTGCCGGCGCGACACCGTGCGCTTCTGGCGTACGCCCGGCACCGCCGGGGCGTACCCCTTGCGGACCTTCTCGCCGATCTTCTTCGCGGCGGCGGCGCGGGCGCGGGCGTTGTCCGGGAAGGTGCTGGTCTTCACCTGGCCCTGGTCGCCGATCCGTCCGTAGCGCACGGTCATCGCGGTGTCGTCGACCACCACCTCGTAGAACTTGTGCGCTCCACCATCCACTTCGGACAGTTCGAGGTAGGTCGTCTCCTGGGACATGGGGGTTTACCTCCGAGGGGAAGTGCCGGACCGGCAACGCGCACACGCTAACCCCCGCCACCGACAAACCCGGGTGCCGGTGTTAAGAAGGGGCCCTTCCTCTACCGGAGGCGTTAATAGGGGGCCCTTCCCTACACGGCGGCGAGGGCGTCGACGGCCTTGCGGGCGGCGATCAGCACCGGGTCCCACACCGGGGCGTACGGCGGCGCGTACCCCAGGTCGAGCGCCGTCATCTCGTCCACCGTCATGCCGTTCCACAATGCCACCGCGAGCGCGTCGATCCGCTTGGCCGCCTCGGACCAGCCGACGATCTGCGCCCCGAGCAACCGCCCGCTGGGCCGCTCGGCGATCAGCTTGACCGTCATCGGCCGCGCGCCCGGGTAGTAGCCGGCCCGGTTCGTCGACTGGGCCAGCACCGTCACGAACTCGAAGCCGGCGTCCCGCGCGTCCCGCTCGCGCAGCCCGGTGCGGCCGACCTCCAGCTCGCACACCTTGGTGACGGCGGTGCCGATGACCCCGGGGAAGGTGCCGTACCCGCCGCCGATGTTGATGCCCGCGACCCGGCCCTGCTTGTTGGCGTGCGTGCCGAGCGGGATGTGCACCGGCATGCCGCTGACCCGGTGCAGCGACTCCACGCAGTCGCCGGCCGCCCAGACACCGGGTACGCCGGGTACCCGCATCCGGCGGTCGGTCCGTACCGCGCCGGAGGGACCGATCGGCAGGCCGGCCGCCTCGGCGAGCGCGGTGTTGGGGCGTACGCCGAGACCCAGCACCACGACGTCGGCCGGGATCGGCCCCTCGTCGGTGACCACTGCGGAGATCCGGCCGTCCCGCTCCTGGAGACCGGTGACCGTGAGGCCGGTGCGGACGCCGATGCCGGTGCCGCGCATCGCGTCGGCCACCAGCTCGCCCATGTCCGGGTCCACAGTCGACATCGGCTGGTCGGCCTGCTCCACGAGCTGGACGGAGAGCCCGCGCTGCACGAGCGCCTCGGCCATCTCGACGCCGACGTAACCGCCGCCGACGACGACCGCGCGCCGGGGCCGGGGCTCGCGTTCGAGCCAGTCGATGAGCGCCGCGCCGTCGTCCAGCGTCTGCACGCCGAACACGCCCGACACGTCGTCGCGTGCCCAGTCCGGCTGCACCGGGGACGCGCCGGTGGCGTACACCAGGGTGTCGAAACCGGCGCGGACCTCGCCACCGCCGTCGAGATCCCGCGCGAGGACCTCGCGGCGGTCCAGGTCGATGGCGGTGACCTCGTGCCGGGTACGGACCTCGATGCCGAAGTCGTCGCGGAAGGTCTGCGGGTCACGGGAGATCAGTTCGTCCCGCTCCTCCACGAGGCCGCTCACCCAGTAGGGGATGCCGCAGGCCGAGTAGGAGGTGAAGTGCCCCCGCTCGAACGCGACGATCTCCAGGTCGGAGCGGTCGCGTCGGCGGCGCCGCGCCTGCGACGCCGCCGACATGCCGGCGGCGTCGCCACCGATGACGATCATGCGCTCGGCCACGTCGCCCATCCTGTCACGCCGGGCCGCGGCCGCACGGCCGCTCAGCCACGGGTCTGCCGTGCCACGTCCGCGACCACGTCGACGAGCCGTCCGGTACGCGCGAACACCGCCCGCTGCCGCGCCGCGCCGCTGCCGTGCCGCCGCAGCCCGCCCAGCAGGTCGGTCACCCGGTCCAGGTCGCCGTGCCGTTCCAGTTCCGGGCGCAGCCGGTCGACGAGCCGGTCCAGCAGCTCCCAGGCCGGGCGCAGCTCACCGTCGGTGAGGTCGACGCCCTCGCCCTCCAGCCCGTCGTGGGCGGCCCGCCAGTGCGCCGCCACCAGCAGGTGGTGGTCGGTGTTGACGGCCGGACGGCCGGCGGCGATGTCGGTGAGCGCTGTCGCGACGAGCGCGCGGACCAGCGCCGCCACCAGCACCGCGTCGTCCACCGACGGGCAGACGTCGCCGATGCGGATCTCCACCGTGGGGTACTTGGCGGACAGCCGGGCGTACCAGTAGAGCATTCCCTCGTCCAGCATCACGCCGCTGGCGATGAGCTGCCGGATCAGCCGCTCGTAGTGCTCGTGCGACTCCAGGAACGGGGTGGGCGCGACCGACGGCCAGCGTTCCCACTCCACCGAGCGCCAGCTCGCGTACCCGGTGTCCTCACCCCGGGAGAACGGGGAGTTGGCGGTGACCGCGTGCAGGATCGGCAGCCACGGCCGGACGTGGTTGAGCACCTTGACGCCGGTATCCGGGTCGGGGATGCCGACGTGCACGTGCATGCCGTTGTTGCCGGGGCCGGGCACCAGCAGCCGGAACCGTTCGATCATCCGGTCGAAGCGCGGCTTGTCCACCACCGGCGGCACCGGCCCGTCGACCGGCCCGGTGCCGATCGCGAGCAGCCGTACGCCGGCCCGCTCGGCCGCGTCTGCCAGTTCGGCGCGCAGCATCGACAGCGAGTGCCGGATCGAGGACAGGTCCAGCCCGGGCGGGCTGCCGATCTCGATCTGGCTGGTCTGGAACTCGCGTTCCACCTGACCGCGCAGCTCGGCCGGCACCTGCTCCATGACCAGGTCGACGGCGGGTACGGCGGTCCCGGTGTGCGGGTCGGCGAGCAGGAACTCCTCCTCGACGCCGACTGTCAGCAGGTCGGTCCCGCCCGGTGCGGCGCTCCGCTCCCGCTCCGCCACTGAGCCACTCATCGTCACCACCGTCTCCTCCGGACCGCTCGCGGCACCGTGCCGCGTGGTCGAGGATCTGTTACCCACCGTGTCCGTTTCGGAAAACGCGCCGGGCGGCGTGTCGGCGCGATTCGCCCGTTCGGGTCGTCCGGACCACCGGATTGCCGCGCGCTCGCCGCGTGCCGGACGGCCGCAGGCCCGCCGCGCGCAGGACCGGCGCGGGCGCGTGGGGCCCTCGGGCGTGACAGGGCGGGCTAGGGTGGCCGTGTGGCGGGGATGCTGGCGGTGCTGACGGGAGCGTGGGCGTACGCCCTCGCTCTGTTCGCCGACCGCCCGGCCGGGCTGCTCGCCGGTGCGGCGGTCGTCGCCGCGCTGCTGCTCGCCACCCTGCTCGCGCTGCGGGTCCGCGCGCTGCCCACGCCGCCCGGCACCCGGTTCGCGGCCGCGCTGCGTGCCCGCGCCCGCCGTCGCGGGGTGCCCCGGCAGGTCGATCCGGACGCCCCGGGCCGTCCGCGGCCCCGCGCACCCGGTCTGCGCCCCTCGGCCGCGTAGCCACCTCCCGGCCCGCGTCGGCGGGCCTCTCTCCCCGGCTTTCGCGGCCGATTCCGTCGTCATCCGTCCCGCCGTGCGGCACGTCGCCGCCCGGGACACCCGGAATCGCCATCGAGGGGTCCACCCATGCTCGCCTTCGCACCGTTGCACTCCGCGGTCTCGGCCGCGGCCACCGTCGTCACCTGGCTCGCCGACGTGCTCGCCCCGCTTTCCGGCGGCGCCGCCACTGCGGCTGCCATCGTCCTGTTCACAGTCGCCGTCCGGCTGCTGATCTCGCCGCTCACGGTGGCCCAGGTCCGCGGGGAGCGGCGCCGCACCGCGCTCGCCCCCGAGGTACGGGAACTCCAGCGCCGGTACGCCGACGATCCGGCCCGCCTCCAGAGCGAGTTGTTCGCGCTCTACCGCAACGCCGGTGCCAGCCCGGTGGCGGGCTGCCTGCCGGCGCTGTTGCAGGCACCGTTCTTCCTGGTCATGTACCGCCTGTTCGCCACCGGTGACGGCGCGCCGGAGCTGCTGGGGGAGCGGCTCGCCGGCGTACCGCTGGGGTGGCACCTCGGCGACGGCCTGGCCGGCCCGGTGCCACTGGTGTTCGGCGTGCTGCTGGCGGCGCTGCTCGCCCTGGCCTGGTGGTCGTCGCGGCGGATGCGCCGGGCGGCGGCCGCCACCGGCACCGTGGCCGGGGCGCCGACCGAGGGTCCGGGCGCGGCCGTGCTCGGGCGGGTGCTGCCGCTGCTGCCGTACGGCACGGTGCTGGTGGCGCTCGTGGTGCCGCTCGCGGCGGTGCTGTATCTGGTCACCACCACGGCGTGGACGGCGCTGGAGCAGGTGGTGCTGCGCCGGCCGCAGCCGGCGGAGGCCATCGACAAGCGTTGACAAGTGCGGGGGCGGGCGCGTAGAAATCGCTCTCAGAGAGCGCTCTCCCGGACCCGTCCCCGCAGAGAGGCACCCCGAATGAATCCGATCCCGGCGGCTCCGGCCGCCTCCGCCACCGTGCCCCGATCACGCCGCCGGCTCGCCCTGGCCGCCGGCGTCCTCGCGCTCACCACAGCGCTCGCGGGCGTCTCGATGACCGCCCAGGCCGCCGTGCCCCCGACGCCGTCCGGGTGGAACCTGGTGTGGAGCGACGACTTCACCGGGTCCGCCGGCACGCTGCCCTCGTCCGCCAACTGGATCATCGACACCGGCACCGGCTATCCGGGCGGCCCGGCCAACTGGGGCACCGGCGAGATCCAGACCTACACCTCCAGCACCGCCAACCTGGCCCACGACGGCTCGGGCAACCTGCGCATCACGCCGCTGCGGGACTCCGCCGGTCGCTGGACCTCGGCCCGGATCGAGACGGTACGGGCGAACTTCAAGCCGCCGTCGGGCGGCGTGCTGGCCCTGGAGGGCCGGATCCAGATGCCGAACGTGACCGGGGCGGCGGCGTCCGGGTACTGGCCGGCGTTCTGGGCGCTCGGCTCGCCGTACCGGGGCAACTACCAGAACTGGCCGGGCATCGGCGAGTTCGACGTGATGGAGAACGTCAACGGGATCAACTCGGTCTGGGGCGTCCTGCACTGCGGCGTCGCGCCGGGCGGCCCGTGCGGGGAGTTCAACGGCATCGGCGCGTCCCGGGCCTGCCCGGGCAGCACCTGCCAGTCGGCGTTCCACACCTACCGGTTCGAGTGGGACGCCTCGGCCAGCCCGCAGCAACTGCGCTGGTACGTCGACGGTCAACTCTTCCACACCGTCGGGCAGAACCAGATCGGTGAGCCGTACTGGAGTCAGATGACGAACCACGCCGGCTATTTCCTGCTGCTCAACGTGGCGATGGGCGGCGGCTTCCCGGACGGCGTGGCCGGGTCGGCGACGCCGACCGCGGCGACCGTGCCCGGCCGGTCGATGCTCGTCGACTACGTGGCCGTCTACACCCGCGGTGGCGGGAGCAACCCGTCGCCCACGCCGACCACCCCGCCGCCGGGCGGGGTGCGGGACGCGTACGCCACCATCCAGGCCGAGTCGTTCAACGCGCAGAACGGCGTTCAGGTGGAGACGTGTTCCGAGGGCGGCCAGGACATCGGCTGGCTCGCCAACGGCGACTGGGCCCGCTACGACAACGTCGACTTCGGCTCCACGCCGCCGCGCGACTTCGTGGCCCGGGTCGCCTCCGGCGCGGCGTCCGGGGTGAGCGGGCTGGTGGAGGTCCGGGTGGACAGCCCGACCGCGCCGCCGATCGGCAGTTTCGCGGTAGGCAACACCGGCGGCTGGCAGACCTGGCGCTCGGTTCCGGGCAACGTCGGCGCGGTGACCGGGCGGCACACCGTCTACCTGACGTTCAGCAGCGGCCAGCCGTCCGACTTCGTCAACGTCAACTGGTTCACCTTCCGCCGCTGAGGCGTGGCCGGGACGCGACCCGGACCTCGGTCCGGGTCGCGTCGAACCGGTGCTGGACAGAAACGTGAACGCGGCCGAGGGCCTGAAGACCGCGCTGGTCGGTCAACCGGGACCGGCCCTGCCCGGGCGGCGGCGTGGTCGCCGACTGCTCCGGCATCGCGCAGAACACCTGGGAGTTCACCGGCTTCACCGCGGGCTTCTGAGCCCGCGCGGTGGTCAGCGCCCGGCGGTCACCGACTGCCGGGCGCGCCGCCGGCGCACCTTCTTCACCGCCCAGCTCACGATCATGAAGCCGAAGACGGCGAAGATCGCGTAGTTGAACCACTGGCTGTACCTGTCGACGTCCTCCCACCGCGACCCGAGGGCGAAGCCGGCGCCGACGATCAGGGCGTTCCACACCCCGCTGCCGAGCGTGGTGAGCAGGATGAACTCGCCCAGCGGCATCCGGTTGGCGCCGGCCGGGATCGAGACCAGGCTGCGCACCACAGGCACCACCCGGCCGATCAGCACCGCCCACCGGCCGTGCCGCTCGAACCAGCGGTCGGCCTTCTCCAGATCCTCCAGGTCGACCAGCGGGATGTGGTCCAGCCAGCGCTTGAGCCGGTCCTCGCCGAGCGCCGCGCCGAGCCAGTAGAGCACCAGCGCGCCGATCAGCGAACCGACTGTCGCGGCGACCACGATGACCACCACGTTGAACCGGCCCTCGGCGGACAGGTAACCGGCCATCGCCAGCACGATCTCGCTCGGGATCGGCGGGATGATGCTCTCCAGCGCCACCAGCAGCGCCACACCGACCGCGCCGAGCGAGTCGATCACGCTCGCCACCCAGCCGGTCAGCCCGGTGAACTGGTTCGGGTCGACGTCCTGGGCCAGGGCCATGGCGGTCCTTCCACGCGAGAGCCGGAGATCCGAAGGTGTTACCCGGACCGGCCGGTGTCACACCTGTGACTCAGGCCTCCGGATGCAACGCGGCGTCCGCCGGACCCCGCCGCCAGCCGGTGAAGCGGACCAGCAGCCCGCCCCGGCTGGGCGAGCAGCAGTACGGCCCGGCCGACGCCTCCGCCGCCGGGTCGAGCGGCGCGACCCGGACCAGCCGCCACGGCTCGTCCGCGCACCGGGCCCGTACGGTCAGCGCGTCGCCGGCCCGGCTCACCCGGACCGTCACCTCCCGGCCCGACCACTGCGGCACCGGCGCCACCGACCAGTCCGAGAACTCGTCGGTGACCACGGCGCCGACCTGCGGCGCGCCGTCGCTCACCTCGACCCCGGCCTTGGTCCACCGCCGGTCGTCCACCCGCACCAGCACGCCGGCCTGGTCGAACTGGGCCGTGTAGTCGAGGACGAACGACACCTCCACGGCGCTGCCCGCCGGGAACGGCGCGAGCAGTGCCGAGCCGTCGTCGTGCACGAAGCCGTAGCTGGTGCGCCGCCAGAAGTCGCTGCCGCCGTGCGGCTCGACCAGCAGGCCGCCGCCGACCGGCTCGGCCCGCTCCGGCGGATTCAGCCAGGTGCCGGCGGACCAGTCGTACGCCTCCTCGCTCATCGGAGCACCGTACCGGGTTTGCCGTCGCGCGCGTTCGGAGAAGTAGTCCTCGCATGGGTGACAGGTGGTATCAGGAGGCGGTCGTCTACTGCCTCGACGTCGACACGTACGCGGACTCCGACGGCGACGGGGTGGGTGACTTCCAGGGGCTGATCGGCCGGCTGGACTACCTGGCCCGGCTCGGCGTGACCTGCCTGTGGCTGAACCCGATCCACCCCTCGCCCAACAAGGACGACGGGTACGACGCGACCGACTTCTACAACGTCGACCCGCGCCTGGGCACGCTCGGCGACTTCGCCGAACTGCTGCACCAGGCGAGCAACAGGGGCATCCGGGTGATCATCGACCTGGTGGTCAACCACACCTCGGACCAGCACCCGTGGTTCCAGTCCGCCCGCTCGTCGCCGGACTCGCCGTACCGGGACTGGTACGTCTGGGCCGACCACGAGCCGGCCGACCGCCACCAGGGCATGGTGTTCCCGGGCGAGCAGCACGAGACGTGGACCTACGACCGGACCGCCAAGGCGTGGTTCTACCACCGCTTCTACAAGTTCCAGCCGGACCTGAACATCGAGAACCCGAAGGTCCGCGCGGAGATCAAGAAGATCACGTCGTTCTGGCTCCAGCTCGGCGTCTCCGGCTTCCGGATGGACGCCGTGCCGTTCATCATCGAGCGCACCGAGCCGGGCAACCCGAACTCGCCGAAGGACTTCGACTTCCTCACCGACCTGCGTCAGCACGTGCAGTGGCGGCGCGGCGACGCGGTCCTGCTGGCCGAGGCGAACGTCGAGCCGGACGAGCTGCCCGTCTACTTCGGTGACGGCAGCGGCTCGGGCAACCGGATCCATATGCTGTTCGACTTCATGCTCAACGGCCGGCTGATGCTGGCGTTCGCCCGGGAGGACCCGGAGGCGATCATCGACGCGCTGCGGGACACCCCGAAGCTGCCCACCGGCGGGCAGTGGGCCACGTTCCTGCGCAACCACGACGAGATCGACCTGTCCCGGCTCACCGCCGACCAGCGCAACGACGTGCTGGCGAAGTTCGGGCCGGACGAGAACATGCAGCTCTACGGCCGGGGCATCCGCCGCCGGCTCGCCCCGATGCTCGGCAACGACCGACGGCACATCGAGCTGGCGTACTCGCTGCAGTTCTCGCTGCGCGGCACGCCGGTGCTGCGCTACGGCGAGGAGATCGGCATGGGGGAGAACCTGGCGCTGGACGGGCGCGACGCGATCCGTACCCCGATGCAGTGGTCCTACCAGGACAACGCGGGCTTCTCCACCGCCGAGCCGGAGAAGCTGGTCCGCCCGGTGATCGACAAGGGCGAGTACGGCTACCAGAACGTCAACGTGACCGCCCAGCGCAAGGATCCGCGGTCGCTGCTCGGCTGGTTCGAGCGGATGATCCGGACGCTGCGGGAGGCACCGGAGACCGGCTCGGGCAGCACCACCCACATCGACGTGCCGATGCCGCCCGGCGTGCTCGCGCACCGCGCCGACGGCCGTACCGGGACCATGGTCTTCCTGCACAACCTGGGAACCGAGGACGTGGAGGTGGACCTGAGCACGCTGGCGCCGGAGGCGGACCTGCCGATCGACGTGCTCAGCGACCGTAACTACGAGGACGTGGGCAAGCTCGACCGGCTCAAGCTCGCCGGGTACGGCTACCGGTGGATCCGGCTCTGCCGGGGCCACGAGCGGTAGGGGGCGCCTACCGGCGGGTTAAGCTCCTTCGATCGAGCCACAAGTTACCGGGAGGTAAGCATGTCGGAGGAGCCCCGCGTCGCCATCGTCACCGGAGCCGCGCGCGGCATCGGGGCGGCGACCGCCCGCCGGCTGGCGGCCGACGGCATGGCCGTCGCCGTGGTCGACATCGACGAGTCCGCCACCAAGGAGACGGTGGACGCCATCGGCTCGGCCGGCGGACGGGCGCTCGGCGTCGGCGCCGACGTGTCCGACCGGGCCCAGGTCGAGGCGGCCGTGGAGCGGATCGCCGCCGAACTCGGCGCGCCGACCGTCCTGGTCAACAACGCCGGCGTGCTGCGCGACAACCTGCTGTTCAAGATGACCGAGAGCGACTGGGACACGGTCATGGGCGTGCACCTGCGCGGGGCGTTCCTGTTCAGCCAGGCCGCGCAGAAGCACATGGTCGAGGCGAAGTGGGGCCGGATCGTCAACCTGTCCAGCACGTCCGCGCTCGGCAACCGGGGCCAGGCGAACTACTCGGCCGCCAAGGCCGGCCTCCAGGGCTTCACCAAGACGCTGGCGATCGAACTGGGCCCGTTCGGTGTCACCGTCAACGCGGTCGCGCCGGGCTTCATCGTCACCGACATGACCGCCGCCACCGCGGCCCGGATGAAGGTCGACTTCGACGACCTCCAGAAGCACGCCGCCGCCGAGATCCCGGTCCGCCGTCCCGGCCGCCCGGAGGACGTCGCGCACACCATCTCGTTCCTGGCCAGCGAGGGCGCGTCCTTCGTCTCCGGCCAGGTCATCTACGTCGCCGGCGGTCCGAAGGACTGACCGGCCCGGCCCGGCGCGGGCCCGCTCAGGCGGGGTCGCGCCGGGTGCGCCACAGCCAGAACAGGCCGAGCACCGGCAGCACCAGCGGCACGTAGCCGTAGCCGCTGCCGAAGTCGGACCAGACCGTCTCGTCCGGGAACAGCTCCTTGTCGGCGATGCTCAGCACACCCACCCCGAGCACGCCGACCAGCTCGACCGTGCAGCAGGCCAGCGCGACCCGGCGGCCGGCGTGCCCGGCCCGGGCCAGCCCGACCGCCGCCACGATGTAGATCAGCGCCGCCACCGCGGACAGCAGGTACGCCACCGGCGCCTCGTCGAACTTGGTGGCGATCTGCAAGCTCGCCCGCGAGGTCGCGGCGATGGCGAACACGATGTAGACGGCGATCAGCAGCCGCCCCGGGCCGCGGTTGGTGGCGCGCTGCTCGTGCGCGGTCGTGGTGTCAGCCACCGAGAACCTCCCAGGTCTGCTGCAGCCGTACCGCCACCACCGGAGTGACCAGGCAGATCGCGCAGACGATGCCCGAGCCCCAGCGGGTCGGCTCCATCCGGGCCAGTACCCAGGCCAGCGGCGGCAGGCAGACGAGCGTCGCCAGGTAGCCGAAGAACGCGCCCGGCTCGCCCGGCCGCTCGCCGCCGCCGAGCGCGACGAGAGCCGTCACGGTGAGCGCGAGCAGCGCCACCTCCAGCACGGCCAGGCCGACGAACTGGATCCGGTCCGGCGGCCGGTGGCGTACCGCCGCGACCAGGGCCCAGACGGCGACCGCCAGCGAGATCACGATCGCGACCGTGGCGAGCGGCCCGTCCACCGGGGAGGCGGAGGCGGCCGCCGCGCTGGTCGTCGACACGGTGTCGTTCACCGGCACAGCCTACTAACCGGTGTAGTAGCGGCTCGCCCGCCGGGTCGGGGCGCGCCGGACGGGCCGGAGGACTAGCGTGGATCACGGTCCCGGCATACGCCGGTGGCAGACGTCGACGGCAGGGGGTCGGGGTGCGGTTCGGGTTGTTCGGCACCGGTTACTGGGCGGCGGAGACGCATGCCGCGGCCATCGAGGCGCACCCGCGGGCACGGCTCGCCGGCGTCTGGGGGCGGAACCCGGCGAAGGCGGAGGAGCTGGCCACCCGGCACGGCGTACCGGCCTTCACCGACGTGGACGCGCTCATCGACGCCTGCGACGCGATCGCCGTGGCGCTTCCGCCGGACGTGCAGGCCGACATCGCCGTCCGTGCCGCCACCGCCGGGCGGCACCTGCTGCTGGACAAGCCGCTGGCGCTCGACCTCGCCGACGCCGACCGGGTGGTCGACGCCGCACAGGCGTCCGGGGTGGCCTCGGTGGTCTTCTTCACCCAGCGCTTCCACCCGAACGTCACCGGGTTCCTCGCCTCGACCGCCGCCGCGGGCGGCTGGCAGCACGCCCGCGCCACCATGTTCGCGTCGATCTTCCAGCCCGGGAACCCGTACGGCGACTCGACCTGGCGGCGGGAGCGCGGCGCGCTGTGGGACATCGGCCCGCACGCGTTGTCGCTGATCCTGCCCGTGCTCGGCCGGGTCACCCGGGTCGCCGCGATGGACGGCCCGAGTGGCCTGGTGCACCTGCTGCTCACCCACGACGGCGGCGCCACCAGCTCGCTCTCGCTCACCCTGGACGCGCCGTCCGAGGCGGTCACCCGGGACTTCGTCTTCTTCGGCGAGAACGGCACCGAGATCGTCCCGCCCGGCGACGGCAGCGCGCTCCAGGCGTTCGGCGCCGCGCTCGACCAGTTGCTGGAGGAGGTCGACGCCGGCACCCGCGACCACCGCTGCGACGTGCGGTTCGGCCGCGAGGTGGTGGCGGTGCTGGACGCCGCGCAGACCGCCCGCGCCCAGGCCCGCACCGTCGAGATGTAAGGAAGGGCCCCTTCTTAACGCCTCGGGTAGAGGAAGGGCCCCCGCTTAACACCCGCCGGTCAGGCGTCGGCCAGCGTGACCAGCGCCTCGCCCAACTCGGTGGGGGTGTGGAACTCCTCGGCCGGCAGGGACCGCAACGCCTGGAGCGCCTCGGTGCCTGCGCCGTTCTCCTGGCCCCAGCGGACCAGATCCTCCCGCGAGACCGGGTAGTCGAGCCCGGCCAGGAACTCCCGCAACTGCGCACCGGTGACGGTCATGCCGCCCGGCTACCCATTGAGCCCGGCACCATGCCCGCCACCGGGACCGGGCCCGCGTCCGCCGCCCGTCCGCCGCCCGGACCGGGCCGTACCCGCCGCCGTACGCCCGCCGCCGGGACCGGGCCGCATCCGCCGCCGTACGCCCGCCGCCGGACCCAGCGGCGGCGGTTTGCCCCGACGGGCCCCGGGTAGCCGCGGACATGCTGGTACAGCGGCTCGGCGCGCCGAGCGACTTCGACCCCTTGCTGGACCGCGTACGGGACGCCCGGGTGGTGATGATCGGCGAGGCGACGCACGGCAGCTACGACTACTACCGGCTGCGGGAGCAGTTGACCCGGCGGCTCATCGCCGAACAGGGGTTCGACTTCGTGGCGGTGGAGGGGGACTGGCCGGACTGCGACCGGGTGCACCGGTCGGTGGTCGGCGCGCCGGGCGGGCTGGCCGATCCGCTGGTGGCACTGGAACGGTTCGAACGCTGGCCCACCTGGATGTGGGCGAACGCCGAGGTGGCCCGCTTCTGCCGCTGGCTGCGGGCGTGGAACCTGGAACGCCCGGAGGGGGAGCGGGCCGGCTTCCACGGGCTGGACGTGTATTCCCTCTGGGAGTCGATGCAGGCCATCTTCGACTACCTCGGTGAGGAGGATCCGGCCTCGCTGGAGGCGGCTCAGGAGGCGTACCGCTGCTTCGAGCCGTACGGTAAGCGGCCCGAGGAGTACGCGATGGCCAGCCGGTTCGTCTCCGCCCGGTGCGAGGAGGAGGTGGTCCGGCTGCTGGCGCGTACCCGGGAACAGGCCGCCGCGGACGGCCCGGACCGCTTCTCGGCCTGGCAGAACGCGGAGGTGGTGGCCGGCGCGGAGCGGTACTACCGGGCGATGGTCGGCGGCGGCCCCGAGTCGTGGAACGTCCGCGACGTCCACATGACCGACACGCTCGACCGGTTGCTGGACCGGTACGGGCCGGAATCGCGGGGCATCGTGTGGGCGCACAACACGCATGTCGGCGACGCCCGGGCGACCGACATGGCGGCGGACGGCATGGTCAACATCGGGCAGCTGGGCCGGGAACGGTACGGCCGGGACGCGGTGGCGCTGATCGGCTTCGGCAGCTGGCACGGCAGTGTGGTCGCGGCGCCGCGCTGGGGCTCACCGGCCGAGACGATGGTGGTGCCGCCGGCCCGGGAGGGTTCGGTGGAGCACCGGCTGCACGAGCTGATGCCGGACCGGGCGGTGCTCGTCTTCGGCGGCGACGACCAGCCGGAGTGGGTGACCGGCGAGGCGGACCACCGGGCCATCGGGGTGGTGTACGACCCGAGCTTCGAGTCCTGGGGCAACTATGTGCCGACCCGGCTGGGCGAGCGCTACGACGCGTTCATCTGGTGCGACGAGACGACGGCGCTGCACCCGCTGCCGACGCTCGTGACGCCGGGTGAGATGGAGACGTACCCGGCGGGTGTGTGACGGGTGGGGCCCGGACGGGCCCCACCCGCACCGATCACACGTTCGCGTGCTGCTTCTCGGCGAGGTGGGCGCGCAGGCCCTCACCCTCGACGTCCACGTTGGGCAGGATCTTGTTCAGCCAGCGCGGCAGCCACCAGGCGGCGTTGTTCAGCAACGACATCACCGCCGGCACGATCGTCATCCGGACCACGAACGCGTCGATGGCGACACCGATCGCGAGCGCGAAGCCCATCGACTTGATGATCGGATCCTCCAGGAAGACGAAGCCGCCGAACACCGAGATCATGATGAGCGCGGCGGCGGTGACCACCCGGGCGCCGTGGCCCATGCCGTTGATGGTGGCCTGCTGGGCGGTGTCGCCGTGCACGAAGTCCTCACGCATCCGGGAGACCAGGAAGACCTCGTAGTCCATGGCCAGGCCGAACAGGATGCCGATGAGCAGGATCGGCAGGAAGCTGACCAGCGGGGCCGGGGTGTCCAGGCCGACCAGGTCGGCCAGGTGGCCCTGCTGGAACACCGCGACGGTGATGCCGAACGTGGCCGCCACGGTGAGCAGGAAGCCCAGCGCGGCCTTGACCGGCACCAGGATCGACCGGAACACCAGCATCAGCAGCAGGATCGACAGGCCCACCACCAGCAGCAGGTAGACCGGCAGCGCGTCGGAGAGCTTCTCCGACACGTCGATGCCGACTGCGGTGACGCCGGTGAGCAGCACGTCGGCGTTCTGGATGCCGGAGACCTGCTTGCGGATGTCGTGCACGACCGTCTCGGTGGCCTCGTCGGTCGGGCCGGTCTTCGGGATCACCCCGATCAACGCGGTACGCCCCGACGGGTCGACCTGCGGCGGGGCCACGGCCAGTACCCCGTCGGTCTTCTGGACCAGCGCGGTCACCTGCGGGATGGCGGCCTGCGTGTCCTGCGGCGAGTCGGCGGTCACCACGACCGCGAGCCGGCCGGTGAAGCCGGGGCCGAAGCCCTCACGGATCAGGTCGCTGCTGACCCGGGCCGGGGTGCCCTCGGCGGCGGCGGACGCGTCCGGCAGCGCCAGGCGCATGTCCTGGGCCGGGATCGCGAGCAGGCCGAGGCCGAGCAGGCCGACCAGGATCACCGGGACGCGCAGCTTGGTCACCCACCGCGCCCAGCGGAAGCCGAAGCCGGAGCGGTCCTCCGAGCCGGTGGTCGGATCCTCGACCGCCTTGCGGTCACGCAGCTTGCGCGGCAGCACCTTGTGGCCGGCGAAGCCGAGCAGCGCCGGGGCCAGCGTGATCGCCACCAGCACGGCCACCGTCACGGTGCCGGCGGCGGCCAGGCCCATCACGGTGAGGAACGGGATGCCCACCACGGCCAGGCCGGCGAGCGCCACCACGACCGTCGCGCCGGCGAAGACGACTGCCGAGCCGGCGGTGCCGACAGCGCGGCCGACCGCCTCCTCCGGGGAGAGCCCGTCGAGCAGGTTCTGCCGGTGCCGGGAGGTGATGAACAGCGAGTAGTCGATGCCGACCGCGAGGCCGAGCATCAGCGCCAGGATCGGCGCGGTGCTGGTCAGTTCGACCGCGCCGCTGAGCGCGAACAGACCGGCCATGCCGACGCCGACGCCGATGAGCGCGTTCAGCATGGTCATCCCGGCCGCCACGAGCGAGCCGAACGTGATCACCAGGACGATCGCCGCGACCAGCACGCCGATCGCCTCGGTCGAGCCGACCTCCGGCTCACCGTTCAGTACCTCGCCGCCGGGGGCGATCTGCCAGCCCTGCGCCTCGGCCTGCGCGCCGACCTTCTCGTACGCGTCGCGCTGCTCGTCGGTGACCTCGTCCGCGCCGCCGGCGAACTGCACCTGGATCAGCGCGTACCGGCCGTCCGGGGTGAGCGCCTGCGCCTGGTACGGGTCGACCGCGCCGACGACGCCGGGCAGCGTGGCCGCCTCCTCGGTGACCTGCTTGACCACCGCCTGTCCGGCGGGTGAGGTCAGCGCGCCGTCCTGCGGCGCCTTGATCGCGATGGTGCCGGTCGCGCCGCTGGCCGCCGGGAAGCGGTCGGCGAGCAGGTCGATCGCCTTCTGCGACTCGGTGCCCGGCATGGTGAAGTTGCTCGCCGTCGGGCCCTTCAGCGTGGCCGCGGCCAGGCCGAGGCCGACGAGTACGACGAGCCAGACGACGGCGACGAGTCGCCGCCGGCGCAGGGATGCCCGGCCGAGCCGGTACAGCAGGGTCGCCATGGACCTTCCTTGTCCTCGCAGGTTCGGTTCAGGTGGTGACTTCGAGCGCGCGGTACGCCACGGCGAGCAGCGCGGGTCGCAGCTGTTCGTCGGGGATGTCCAGGAACTCGCCGCAGGTCTCGGCGATGCCGGCGAGCACGACGAGCGCCGCGACGCGTGCCTCCGGACGGTCGGAGAAGCCGGAGAAGGCGGCGATGAGTTGTTCGGAGATCTGCTGGATGTGGGCGAACGCGGGCTGCTGGAGCAGGTCGGGGAACTCTCCCCGCAGCAACGCGATCTCCCGGCGGAAGCGGACCGCCAGGTCGACGAAGCCGTCCGCCGCGACGCGTTGGGCCTCGGCGCCGGTGTGTGCGGCGATCCGGACGTCCAGCTCCTCCAGCATCGTGATGGCCGGGGCCATCAGCTCGCAGAGCAGGGCGTCCTTGCTGGCGAAGTGGTAGAGCACCGTGGCCTTGGAGCAGCCGACGTCGCGGGCGATGTCCTGCAGCGAGGTGCCCCTGTACCCGGTGACGGCGAAGCGGCGAGCGGCGGCGGCCAGCAGCTCGTCGTGGGTGGCGGTGGTGGGTCGCGCCATGTCCTCCAGCATGCCTGACCGATCGGTCAGGTGCTGACCGATCGGTCAGATCCGCCGCGTGGCGTTCGCCACAACCGCCTGTTTCCGCAGGTCAGGCCGATGTCCCGGTCCAGTCGGCAAGCCATTCCCCGGACCAGGTGAGCGCGCCGGAGCGCAGGTCGGCGACGAGTCCGCGTACCCAGTCCAGCTCGGCGCGGAGCAACTGGGCCGGGCGGGTGGAGGGCTGAGTCAGGCCGGTGGGCCGCCGTGCCGCCGGTCGTACTCGGCCCGGGCCGCGCTGATCGCCTCGCGGTGCCGCTCCGCCCAGTTCGTCAGCGCCACCAGCGACTCGTACAGCTCCCGGGCCATCGGCGTGGCCGTGTACTCGACCTTCGGCGGCACCGTGGGATGCACGTGCCGGTCCAGCAGCCCGTCCCGCTCCAGGTTGCGCAGCGTCAGCGTGAGCATCCGCCGGCTGATCCCCTCCACCCGGCGCTCCAGCTCGGTGAAGCGGACCGGGCCGGCCGAGGCGGCGATCAGGATGCCGATGGCCCACTTGCCGCCGACCCGGTCCAGCGCCTCCCGCACGGTGCAGGCGCTGGCCTGCCCCGCCGCGTCCGGTCCGCACCGGTCCGCCTCCGCCTCACCCACGCCCCCGATCGTCGCAGGTGCCGGCCGGTACGGCGCGCCGGGCACCGTGTCGGGGTTGCCGAGCCGGGCCCGGCCCGGGAAGGTGGTCCGATGGGCGCCGACGAGACCCGGGCCGGAGTGTCGCTGACCAACCTCGACCAGCCGCTGTTCGACGGCGCCGGGGCGACCAAACGCGACCTGGTCGACTACCTCGACGCGATGGCTGACCGGATCCTGCCGGAACTGCGGGACCGGCCGCTGTCGGTGCTGCGGGTGCGGCCCGGCCAGGAGCCGTTCATGCAGAAGAACCTGCCGAAGTACACGCCCGACTGGGTGCGCCGCACCGAGGTGTGGGCGGAGGCGTCGCACCGGCGGATCTCGTACGCGCTCTGCGACGACCGGCGGACGCTGCTCTGGTTCGCCAACCAGCGTGCGGTGGAGTACCACCCGACGCTGGCCCGCGCCGGTGCGCCCGAGCACCCGTCCCACCTGGTGCTCGACCTGGACCCGCCGGAGGGTGACGCGTTCGGCGCCGTGGTGCGGGTCGCGCTGCTGGTGCGGCAGGCGCTCGCCGACGCCGGGCTCGCAGGTGCGGTGAAGACGAGCGGCGCCAAGGGGCTGCACGTGATCGTGCCGGTGGACCCGGCCACCACGGCGGAGGAGGCCGCCGCCGCGACCCGGGCGCTCGCCGCCCGTACCGAACGGCTCGACCCGGCGGCCGCGACCACCGCGTTCATCGTCGCCGACCGCGGCGGCCGCGTCTTCGTCGACTCCACCCGGGCGTACGGCGCGACGGTGGTGGCCGCCTACAGCCCTCGGATCCGGCCGGGCGCCCCGGTGTCGTACCCGGTGGGCTGGACCGACCTGGAGTCGGCGAGCCCGGCCGACTTCACCGTGCGGACCGTGCCCGCGCTGCTGGGGGACCGGGATCCCTGGGCGGAGGCGCTGCCCGCGCCGCAGCGCCTGCCGGCGGACCTGGTCGAGCAGGGGCGGACCATCCCGGTGGCCCGGGTGCAGGCGATGCATGAGGGCAAGCGCCGTGCGAAGGCCCGCCGCGAGGCCGGGTGACGCCGCTGCGCGTCAGCGTCGCCGGGTCGCCGTCGCCGGTGGCCGCTTACCCCAGGTGAACGCGATGAGCACCACGGCCAGCGCCCAGGTGACGATCATCGTCCAGATCGGGCGGGTCTCGGTGGCCGCGCCGACGAACCCGCCGATCGCGTAGCTGACCAGGCAGAGCAGGCCGGTCGCGGCGAGCCGCCCGGCCGCGCTGCGGCCCTCCGGCTCGAACACCCAGTCGGCGATGCCCTTCGTGGTGCGCAGCACGGTGCCGGTCTGGTACGACGTGGCGGTCTGCACGCCGAACGTGCGGACGACGAGCCCGCCGAGGATGCCGACCGGGAACGCCAGCAGCGCGGTCAGGATCGTGCGCTCGGTCAGCGAGTCGCGTCCCGAGTCGAGGGACCGGTCCACCAGCCCCCAGAGCACGAGCAGCGCCAGCATGGTGAGCAGTTCCATGCCCGGCGGGGTGAGCGGGCCGGCCGGGCGCACGCGGCGGATCCCGGCGCCGAGCAGGCCGCCGAGGCCGAACGCGACAAGTGACGCCACCGCGGCCGGCCAGGGCGGAAAGTGATCGGCGGCACCCATTCCGACGAACGCCACGTTGCCGGTCTGAATACCCACGAACACCTTGTACTTGAGGAACGAGAAGGCGTCGACCACGCCGGCGAGGCCGGTGGCGAGCGCAAGTGCCAGAAACGGTATGTGGAAGTCGTGTTCCCCCACCCGCCAACGATCCTCCGCGTTGTTGGACATCGCCCTCCCTACCCCTGGTTGCACCCGTGAAACGGGTATGGCGCGCGATGCGCAGAAGTGCCGGGAAAATTGTCTCTCGTCCTTTCCGATGAATAGCGCGATCGCGTTATTCACCTGGGGGATCCGATTCGGCAGCATCGAAATTGCGTCTCGACGGCGAGACTCGAAGCCGAAGGAGGCCGAGCGCATGTTCGTGCTCCCCGTCGCCAGAATCCGCGTCACGTTCTACTCGATCGCGGCGCTGGCCGTCGCCGGAGTCGCCACGAATGCTCCGGTCTGGAGCATCGCGGCGTCGCTGTTCCTCTGTGTCGCGATTCCGCTCGCGGTGGCCTTCCAGGGCCCGGAACACCTGCGGGCGTTGTTCGTCCCGTTCCGGGCCGCCGAGCCGGCGGCCCTCACCCGGAAGGACATCCGTCATGCCCAGATCCACTGATCCGGTCGGCAAGAAACCGCCGACGGGCACCGCGATGGTCGGTACGGTCCCGCGCAACCCGGCGATCGACGACACCCACCCGGACTTGGTGAACCCGCCGTCGACCGACCACGGCCTCATGCCGAACCTGGTGTTCCCGTTCTCGCTGGCGCACACCCGCCGGGAGAGCGGCGGCTGGACCCGGGAGGTCACGAACCGCCTGCTGCCGATCGCCCACGACCTGGCGATCGTGAACATGAAGCTCGACCCCGGCGCCTATCGGGAACTGCACTGGCACATCCAGTCCGAGTGGGCCTTCATCCTGTCCGGCAGTTGCCGGATCGCCGCGGTGGACCAGGAGGGACGCAACTTCCTGGAGGACGTCAAGGCTGGCGACCTCTGGTATTTCCCGGCCGGTATTCCGCACCACATCCAGGCGTTCGAGGAGGGTGTCGAGTTCCTGCTCGTCTTCGACGACGGGTGCTACTCCGAGGACGGGACGTTCCAGCTCACGGATTTCTTCGCGCACGTGCCCAAGGAGGTCATCGCCAAGAACTTCGGCTGGACCATGCAGCAGATGGCGAACTTCCCGGCGGAGTCCGAGCGGTACATCTTCCCGGGGCAGGTTCCGCCACCGCTGGCCGAGGACCGGGTCTTCAGCCCCACCGGCGACGTGCCCCGCACGTTCAAGCACAGCCTGCTCGCCCAGACACCGGAGAGGTTCGAGGGCGGCAGTGTACGGATCGCCGACTCGAGCAACTTCGCCGCGGCGGTCACCACCACCGCCGCGCTGGTGGAGATCGAACCCGGCGCGATGCGGGAACTGCACTGGCACCCCAACGGCGCGGAGATGCAGTACGTGATCTCGGGCAAGGGGCGGATGGGTGTCTTCGCCAACCACGCCACGGCCCGCACCTTCAACATGGCGACCGGCGACGTCGGCTACGTGCCGATCTCGATGGGCCACTACATCGAGAACATCGGCGACAAGCCCTTCGTCTACCTGGAGTTGTTCCGGACCGCGAAGTTCGAGGACGTGTCACTCGCGCAGTGGCTGGCGAACATCCCGCCGGAGGTCGTCGCCGACACGATCAACGTGCCACGCGAGCTGATCGAGGCGCTTCCGAAGACGAAGAGCCCGCTGCAACGGCACTGACCACGCGGTGCGGCGCGGGCGCCACAGGTCGTGGCGTCCGCGCTCAGCCGTGGTCCCGCGACTCCCAGACCAGCGCCAGCTCCACCCGGTTGTGGACGCCGAGCTTCGCGTAGATCGACCGCAGGTGGGTGTCGACGGTGTGGAACGAGACGAACAGGTCCCGGGCCGCCTCCTGCTTCGTCATGCCGACCGCGAGCAGCTCGGCCACCCGTACCTCGGCGGGGGTCAGCGCGGCCACGGCCGGGCGGCAGCCGTCGTCGCCCGCCGGGCTGTCGTGTTCCCGTGTACCGCCGGCGCCCATCCGCGTGTACATCGCGTCGGCCTCGGCCAGCAGGTCGAACGTTTCCGCCGTCGGCAGGCCGGGCGACCGCGCCAGGTCGTGCAGCGCGTCTGCCAGGGCCGGCCGGGCGGACGTGGTCCGGAGCAGCCGTACCGCCGCGCGCAGCGCCGCCGGATCGCCGGTCAGCAGCCCGTCGGCCTGGTGCGCCACCCCGCGCCAGAGCGCGTTGTTCGCCAACCCGGCGGCCCGCTTCAGGTGGTCGGCGAGGGCCTCGGCGCGGTGCCGGTCACCCAGCGTCAGCGCCGCGCGGACCAGTCGCGGGCCGTGGTGCGGCACCAGCAGCAGGGGAGCCATCGAGCGGTCCGGCATGGCGAACGCGCCCTCCAGGAGCGCGGCGTGCCGGCCCGGCTCCGGGTCGCCGGCGGCGGCGCAGCCCAGCCGGAACCACTGCGTGTCGTCGGGCCAGCCCACGACGGGGCGCTCGTCCGCCAGCAGCTCCCGGGCCGCGGTCACCTCGCCCCGGCGCAGCAGCACCTCCACGACCGTGGCGAGCAGATCCACCCGTGCCTGCGCCGGCAGGGTGCCACCGCGTCCGGTCAGCGCGAGCCGGGCCCGGGCCTCGGCCTCGGCCAGTTCGCCGGTCGTCAGCCGCAGGACGCAGTCCAGCGCGGTCACCAGCGGCTGCGCCACCGCACCCAGCGTGTCGATCTCGGCGGCGACGCCGTCCAGCGCGGTCGCCGCGTCGACGTACCGGCCGAGCGCGATCTGGTTCGCCACCCGGTCGACGCGCAGGAAGATCGCCTGCGTACGGGCGGCCGGCTCGCCCGCGTCCACCTCCCGCAGGATCCGTGCGGCGCGGGGCGGGTCGCCGGTGGCGGTGGCCCGGGACGCGTTCGCCAGGGCCAGCCGGATACCGCCGCCGGGGGAGGGGCTGCGCTCGTGCGCCCGCTCCGCCGCCGCCACCAGCTCGGCGGCGTCGGGATGCCCGAACCGGGCCGCCTGCGACGCCAGCATGGTGAGCGTCCAGCTCCGCCCGGCGGCGTCCAGCTCCTGGTTGAGCGCCCGCCCGAGGTACGTCAGGGACAGCGAGGGACGCTGCGTCGCGTAGTAGGCCCCGAGCCGTCCGAACAGCATCGCCCGCTGCCGTGGCCCGTACCTGTCGGTGGCGACCTCCCGATGCAGCATGCGCAGCGTCTCGTCCACCCGGCCGGCCAGGTAGAGGTTGTCGGCGACGTCGACCAGCCAGGTCATGCGCTCGTCGGCCGGGCCGGGTGCCGGGGCGGCCAGCAGCAGGTCCGCGGCGAGGCTGGGTCCGACCGCCGGGTCGGCCGCCAGCCGCGTGGCGAGCGCCCGGGCGGACCGGCTCACCGCCGGCAGGACCCGCAGGAGCTGCCGGGCGGCCTGGGCGGGGCGCCCGGCGTCGGCGAGCACCTCGGCGGCCGTCTCGCGCAGCGCCTGGCGCACCGAGGCCGGCGTGTCCCGCAGGACGTCGTCGCGCAGCGCGATCGAGGCCAGCCGCAGCCCGGCCGCGGTGTCGACGAGGAACCCGCGCGCGATCAGCTCCTCCACCGTCGCGTCGATCGGCTCGTCCGGCGTGCTGCCGGTGCGTTCGGCCACCGCTTCGAGGAACCACAGGCCGCAGGGGGCGTCCGCGACGGCGACGCCGCGCAGGATCCACCGCTGCGCGGTGGTGAGCGACGAGGGTACGCCGGTGTGCATCTTGGGGCGGTTGGGCAACGGCGTCTCGGGCAACTGGCTCACCTTCGCAGGTGCTGGGGTTCGACCCGTTCACCGCGAGGTTAGCCAGGTCACGCCCTGCCCATCCGCGAATCGGGGGACAAAGGTGAAAGCGGTTCGCCCGCCCGGTGGCTAGATCATCCGGCGTCGGACCCGCCGGACCACCACACCGATCAGGATCGCCGCGACGGCGACGAACACCGCCGCCTCGATGAGCTGGAACGTCCAGAACCGGTCCGCCGGGTGGTAGACGCCGAACTGCTGGACGCCGCGCGCGTGCAGGAACTGGTTGAGGTTGGTGCCGGCCCGGTCGGCGGCGTCCGTCAGCTCGGCGTACTCGACGCTGCTCAACGGGCGCCCGGTGGCGTCCGCGTAGCCGCGTTCGATCACCCAGTCGGCGACGCCCGGCTGCTGCCCCGCCCGGTCCGTCGAACCGCCGGCGGGGACCGGCGCCGTGGCGGTGAGCGGTGTGGCGTACGCGGGACGGGCCAGCAGCGCCACAGTCATCCGGGCGGCGAGGAACGCTCCGAACGCGACGCCGAACGCGGGCAGGCTGCGCCGCAGGATCGCCCCCGCGGCGATGGCGACGCCGAACGCGAACAGCGCGTACGCCACCGGGACGAGTCCCTCCAGGTCGAAGGCGTCGTACTGGAACCGTCCCTCCCACGCGTCGAACGGCTGACGGAACCAGGTGAGCACCGCGGTGAACATCCCGGTGAGCGCGACTGTGACGCCGCCCAGTGCCGCGAGCTTGGCCGCCAGCCAGCGCATCCGCGGCACGGCCTGCGTCCAGGCGAGCTGCCAGGTGCCGTCCTCCAGCTCGCGGGCGAGCAGCGGCGCGCCGAGGAACGCGCCGATGACCACGGGGACCAGGTAGAAGGCCGCCAGGAGGTTCTCGACGTACCCGTACTCCTCGTCGAGCCGGCGGAAGGAGGCCGTGCAGGCCGCGTCGACGCCGGCCTGGCCCGCGCACCGGGCGGGACCGCCGGGGAACAGGTCGTGGGCCTGCGTCCCGAGCACGAGCAGTGCGACGCCGAACAGGCCGACGAGCAGACCCAGGACGCAGACCTCGGTCCGGTGCTGACGCCAGATCAACCAGGTCATGCCGGCACCCCCGGCGTGACCGCGGCGCCCGGCTCGGACGGCCGGCGCAGGTACGCCAGCACCAGATCCTCGAGCGCGATCGGCTGGGCCTGCCATCCGGGCGTGGCCGGGAGCCCGCCGTCGCGTACCAGCAGGGTCGTGTGCCTGTCGCTGTGGACGGCCTCCACGACGGCGCCGGCCCGGTCGAGGTCGTTGGCCGTACGCGGGCCGACGAGCAGCCGGTGCTCGGCGAGGAGGGTGTCGATGTCGCCGGTGAGCGTGACCCGGCCCTGGTTGAGGACGACCAGGTGGTCGCAGACGCGTTCCAGTTCGTGCACGACGTGGGAGGAGAACAGGACTGTCACCCCGCCCTCGGCCACCGCCCCCATGAGGACCTGCAGGAACTCGTGCCGGGCCAGCGGGTCGAGGCTGGCCACCGGCTCGTCGAGGACGAGCAGGTCCGGCCGCTTCGCCAGGGCCAGGGCCAACGCGACCTGGGCCTGCTGCCCGCCGGAGAGCGTGCCGGTCCTGCGGTCGAGCGGGATGCCCAGCTTCGCCAGCCGGCGCTCGGCCAGCTCCTGGTCGAACCGCCTGTTGCAGGACCGGCCGAAGCGGAGCATCTCGGCGACGGTGAAGCGCTTGTACAGCGGGTGGTCCTGGGCCAGGAACCCGATCCGGGACAGCGTCTGCGGGGTGCTCGCCGTGACGTCCCGGCCGAGGACCTCCACCGTGCCGGTGCTCGGTGCCAGCAGCCCGACGACCAGGCGCAGCAGCGTCGTCTTGCCCGCGCCGTTCGGCCCGACCAGGGCGATCACGCCGCCCGCCGGCAGGGCCAGGGTGCAGTCGCGCAGCGCCCAGCCCTTCCGGTACCGCTTGCCCACAGCGTCGGTGCGCAGCGCGAACCCGGTATCCGTCACGCCACGTCCTCGTTCCTCGTCTGCCGGCGGACGGAGGCGAACAGTGCGTCGACCGCCTGTTCGTCGAGGCCGGCCGCGTAGGCGCGGCGCAACCAGGTCTCCAGGCCACGGCGCAGCGACGTGTACGTCGACGCCGACATCGCGGCCGACTGCTGTTCGGTGACGAACGTGCCCTGGCCGGGCCGGCCGGTGACCAGGTTCTCCTGCTCCATCTGCCGGTACGCCTTGGCGACGGTGTTCGGGTTGATCGCCAGGTCCTCGACCACCTCGCGGATGAGCGGGAGGCGGTCGCCGGGTTGCAGGAAGCCCAGCAGCACCGCCTGGCGGACCTGCTGGACGAGTTGCAGGTACGGCGGCACGCCGGAGTGGGTGTCGAGCCGGAAGACGAACACGGTGCTCCTCACTGCTTAACTAGTAACGTAGTAAAGCAGCGGACGAGCGGTCAAGGGAGCGGACGCGTCCGGGAACGGGACGAGCCCGGCAGCCAGGGCGGCTGTCGGGCTCGTGAGGTCTTCTGTGAGGTGCCCCCGGCAGGATTCGAACCTGCGCTCCCGCCTCCGGAGGGCGGTGCTCTATCCCCTGAGCTACGGGGGCTCAGCGACCCGAGAAGAGTAGCAAACCCCCTCCCGGATCACCGAATCGGTACCCCCGCGAGTCGATCTTCGTCGGATCAGGCCGCGGCGACGGCGCGACCGCAGCTCGGCAGCGGGTGCAGCACGACCCGTCGGGGCAGCCGGCGGGGCCACTCGTTGCGCGGCCACGAGCCGTCCACGATCAGGTGCACGGTGCGTTCCTCGGCGCCGCTGAGCCGCAGCACGAAGTCCCGGGGCAGCGGCGGGTCCACCGACGGCGTGGTCACCATGAACCGCACCCGTCCCCGCGAGGAGACCGCCGACACCACATCGGCGGCGGGCATGGTGCCGCGCAGGCGTACCCGGCCGATCCAGTAGACCTCCGCGGCGTGCTCCTGGGCCGCCCGCGTGATCGCCGGGTACTCGCTGCGTACCCAGCGCTCGACCGCGCCGACGCACAGGCCGCAGGCCCGCTCGCGCGGCTCGCGCGGCCCCAGACCCCAGGCCCGGAGGTACGCCCCGACAGTGCCGGCGTCCATCGCCAGCCCGAACCGGCGCTCGATGAGGGTGGTCAGGCTCTGCCGTGTCCAGAGCTCCTCGTCGAGGCCGAACTCGTCGGGGTGGACTCCCCGGAGCACGTCGATGAGTTCGAGTTCCTGTTCGCGGCTGAGCGTTCCCGGCTCGCCCTGCCGCAGTCCGCGACGGACGGCTGCCACCGCTCCGTCACCGCCGATGGTGTGGCGTCGGCACCAGCTGGTCACCGACCGCCCTGCGTCTCTGAGTGCAACCCCCACGTCTTGGGCAACGAGCCCGAATCGCAACTGGTCACGATATGTGGGTAGAAAACTCTCCAACCTCCACAATGACCCGTTAACCCCAAACCGTTACAAACACCCAAACCGGGACATCTTACCCTGCATCAGCCAACCCTCGCGTGGGCGCGCCGCCCCACTCGACCGCCCCGCCCGCCCGAGCACCTCACCCGTTGTTGATCGACTCCACTTCGCCGAAGTGGCTGCATCGCACCCACCCCGACCCGACCACCTCCCCGAGCTGGTGTCGATCAAGCACGGAACCGGAAGCGCGCACGCGTGAGGCGGCGAGGATGCCCTGTCGGGCCGACCCCGGGCCGCCCTTGCCTCCTGCTTCCGCGATCTTGCACTCGCGGCCCTCCTATAACGGGGCGAATCCGGCAGCGCTGGGGCAGTTAGTGCAAGATCGCCGGGGCCGGGGCCGGGGCCGGGGCCGGGGCCGGGGCCCGGGGCCGGGGCCGGGTGTGGGGACGGGGGAGGCCCGGTGCCCCTGGGAAGGGGACCGGGCCTCGAGATCGTGCGGGGCGGCGGGTGTTACGGGGTGCCGCCCAGGCGCTTCAGGGCGGCGTTCAGGTTCGTCAGGTCGTTCTGCTGGGTGTTCTTCATGATCTGGGCGACCGCCAGCACGTCGTCGTCGTGCCCCTCGTCGAGGATGCCGTCGATCATGTGCACCCCGCCGATGTGGTGGCGGATCATCATCTGGAGGAACAGCACGTCGAACTCGCGGCCGCTCGCGCCGCGCAGCTTCGCCATCTCCTCCGGCGTCGCCATGCCCGGCATCAGGCCGTTCTTGACCAACCCGCCGCCGTCCTTCATCCACGCCATCGGCGCCTGCTCGCCGGTCGGGTCCAGCTTCCAGGACCGCAGCCAGGTCTGCATGGTGCCGATCTCGCCCTGCTGGCCGGTGGCGATGTCCACGCCGACCTGGCGTACCTCCGGGTCCTGGCCCTGGCTGAACGCCAGCAGACCCATCGCCACGGCCTGGTTGTGGTGGGCGGTCATGTCCCGGGCGAACCCGGCCTCCGCCGAGTTCTCACCGGGACGGGTGAGCGTCGGCGTGAGCAGACCGCCCGCGTACCCGAGGACCAGCCCGGCCACGAGGGCGGCGACCACCGCCAGCAGGCCGTAACGGCGCACCGCGCCCCGGCCGCCCTGGTCGGCGGCCGGAGCCTCGTCCAGTTCGCTGTCGGTGGTCACCGGAGCGGTCATCGCGGCGTCCTCACTGGGTGGGCTGCTGGGGCATGGTGTTCTGCAGGTTGTCCCGCGGGGTGGTGCCGGTGGCGGTGACGCCCTGGTCGCAGAGCGCGTTCGGGCCCTCGATGGAGGCGTTCACCCGCAGGGTCTTGATGAAGTCGTCGATCCGGCCGTCGTCGGCGTTGTCGACCTTGAGCTGGTAGCCCCAGGCCTGGAGCGAGATCGGCTTGTCCAGCCCCTCGAACGGGCTGAGCATCGTCTTCTCCTTGCCCTGCACCTTGCTGCGGAGCTTCTCCACCTGGTCGGCGGGCAGGTCCGGGCGGTAGGTGATCCAGACGGTGCCGTGTTCCAGGCTGTGCACCGCGTGCTCGTTGGCGATCGGGGCGTCGTAGACGTCACCCATGCAGTTCTGCCACGCCTGGTTGTGCGGGCCGCCGACCGGCGGGAGGATGTCGTACTTGATCGCGCCGGGCTGGTGGTTGCCGCCCTTGACCAGGTCCTTGTCCTTGGCGCGGTAGTCGACGATGCCGTCGATCGCCTCGGCCCGCTTCTGCCACGGCTGGCCGCCCTGGTAGACCGCCCAGGCACCGACGCCGATGATGCCCACGGCCAGGACGCCGACCGCGACGAAGAGGGCGATCGGGCCCCACGAACGGCCCTGGCTCACCTTCACCGGGGCGACCGGCTTGCGGCCCTTGCCCCCGGCGCCCTGCCGTGGCGTGCCCTTGCCGCCCCCGGCCTTGCCCGAGCCGGCCTTCACGGCGGGCTTGTCGGCAGCCGCGGGCCGGCCGGCGGCCGGCTTCTTGCCGGTGCTGACCACGGTGGGACGGCGCTCCGGGCCGCCCGGGGTGCTGATGCTCATCGTGCCTCGTCAGGTCGGTCGGTCAGGGGAGCGCGGGGCCGGTTCACATGCTGGGTCGCCTCCGCGGTGCCCGAGTCTACCCCCGATAACATGGTTCGGTGACTCCCGCAGAACTCGCCGAGGTCGTCCTCGCCGCAGCCCACGCCGTCTTCGACGAGCGGGGACTGGACCGCGCCGCGCTGCCCGCGCAGACCACCGTCGAGCGACCCCGTAATCCCGATCACGGTGACTACGCCTCGACGCTGGCGCTCCAGCTCAGCAAGAAGGTGGGCGTACCGCCGCGGGATCTGGCGACAGCGCTGGCCGACGAACTGGCCAAGGCGCCGGGGATCAAGTCGGTGGAGATCGCCGGTCCCGGCTTCCTGAACATCCGCCTGGACGCGGCCGCCGCCGGCCAGCTCGCCAAGGTCATCGTCGAGGCCGGTCCGGCGTACGGACGCAGCGACACCCTCGCCGGTCAGCGGATCAACCTGGAGTTCGTCTCGGCGAACCCGACCGGCCCGGTGCACATCGGCGGGGTCCGCTGGGCGGCCGTCGGCGACGCGCTCAGCCGCCTGCTCCGCGCCACCGGCGCCGACGTGGGCACGGAGTACTACTTCAACGACGCCGGCTCCCAGATCGACCGGTTCGCCCGGTCGCTGCTGGCCGCCGCGAAGGGCGAGCCCGCGCCGGAGGACGGCTACGGCGGCGCGTACATCGCGGAGATCGCCGCCGAGGTGGTCCGGCTGCGGCCGGACGTGCTCGACCTCAGCGAGGACGCCGCCCAGGAGGTGTTCCGGAACGAGGGCGTCCAGCTCATGTTCGCCGAGATCAAGTCGTCGCTGCGCGACTTCGGGGTGGAGTTCGACACCTACTTCAACGAGAAGGACCTGCACGACGGGGGCGCGCTGGACGCGGCGCTGGACCGGCTGCGGGAGCAGGGGCACGTCTTCGAGTCCGAGGGCGCGACCTGGCTGCGCACCACCGAGTTCGGCGACGACAAGGACCGGGTGCTGCGCAAGTCCAACGGCGAGTGGACGTACTTCGCCGCCGACTGCGCCTACTACCTGAACAAGCGGGAGCGCGGCTTCGACCGGGTCGTGATCATGCTGGGCGCCGACCACCACGGCTACATCGGCCGGATGAAGGCGATGTCCGCGTGCTTCGGCGACGACCCGGCGCGCAACCTGGAGATCCTTATCGGCCAGTTGGTCAACCTGGTCCGCGACGGCGCCCCGGTGCGGATGAGCAAGCGGGCCGGCACCGTGGTCACGCTGGAGGATCTGGTCGACGCGATCGGCGTGGACGCGGCCCGGTACGCGCTGGCCCGCTACTCGGCCGACTCGCCCATCGACATCGACGTGGAGCTGTGGACCCGGGCCAAGAACGACAACCCGGTCTACTACGTGCAGTACGTCGCGGCGCGTACCGCCGGTGCGGCCCGCAACGCGGCCGAGATCGGGCTGACCCGTGGCGACGCCGCCGCGTTCCAGCCGGAGCTGCTCGGCCACGACAAGGAGAACGAGCTGCTCAAGGCGCTCGCCGAGTTCCCCGCCGTGGTGGCGACCGCCGCCGAGCTGCGCGAGCCGCACCGGGTGGCCCGCTACCTGGAGGAGAGCGTCGCGCAGGCGTACCACCGGTTCTACGACAACTGCCGGATCGCCCCGCAGGGCGACGAGGAGATCACCGACACCCACCGGGCGCGGCTCTGGCTCAACGACGCCACCCGGGTGGTCATCGCCAACGGCCTGCACCTGCTCGGGGTGTCCGCGCCGGAGCGGATGTAGACATGCGCGCTCACGAGGCAGGCGCACTGCACGGTGAGATCGGCAATCGGGGGCCGGCGTGGCTGCGTACCCCGGTGGACGTCAACGCCCTGGTGCCGCAACTGTGGCCGCGCAACGTGGCGCGCGGCCCCGGCGGCGCGCTCACCGTCGCGGGCCTGGACGTCCGCGACCTGGCCGCCGAGTACGGCACCCCGGCGTACGTGCTGGACGAGGACGATCTGCGCGAGCGGTGCCGCGAGTTCCGCGCGGCCTTCCCGGACGCGGACGTCTACTACGCCGGCAAGGCGTTCCTGTGCCGCGCCGTGGTCCGGATGATCGCCGAGGAGGGCATGTTCCTCGACGTCTGCACCGGCGGCGAGCTGGCCACCGCGCTGTCGGCCGGGATGCCTCCGGAGCGGATCGGCTTCCACGGCAACAACAAGTCGGTGGCGGAGCTGACCCGGGCGGTCGACGCCGGCGTGGGCCGGATCATCGTCGACTCGTTCACCGAGATCGACCGGCTGACCGAGCTGGCCCGCGAGCGCGGGGTACGCCCGAAGGTGCTGGTCCGGGTCACCGTCGGCGTGGAGGCGCACACCCACGAGTTCATCGCCACCGCGCATGAGGACCAGAAGTTCGGCTTCTCGCTCGCGGGCGGGGCCGCCGCGGCGGCCGCGTTCAAGATCCTCGACGAGGACGTGCTGGAGCTGCGCGGCCTGCACTCGCACATCGGCTCGCAGATCTTCGACGCCAGCGGCTTCGAGGTGTCCGCCCGCCGGGTGCTCGCCCTCCAGTCGCAGATCCGCGACGCCCGGGGCGTGGAGCTGCCCGAGCTGGACCTGGGCGGCGGTTTCGGCATCGCGTACACCACGCAGGACGACCCGGCGTCGCCGCACGACCTGGCGAAGCGGCTGCGCAAGATCGTGGACGGGGAGTGCGCGGCGGAGAACCTGGCCGTGCCGCACCTGTCGGTCGAGCCGGGCCGCGCGATCGTCGGCCCGGCGGTGTTCACGCTCTATCAGGCCGGGACCGTGAAAGACGTGGACGGCCTGCGGACGTACGTGAGCGTGGACGGGGGGATGAGCGACAACATCCGTACCGCGCTCTACGACGCCTCGTACTCGGCCACGCTGGCGAACCGCACGTCGGCCGCACAGCCGATGCTCGCCCGCGTGGTGGGAAAGCATTGTGAGTCCGGGGACATCGTGGTGAAGGATGAATTCCTGCCCGCTGACGTGCAGCCCGGAGATCTTGTCGCGGTGCCCGGCACCGGGGCCTACTGCCGGAGCATGGCGAGCAACTACAACCATGTCCCGCGGCCCCCGGTCGTCGCCGTCCGCGAAGGTCGGGCGCGGCTGATCGTCCGCCGGGAGACCGAAGACGACCTGCTGGCATTGGATGTGGGATGACCTCACCGGTTCGCTTGGCGCTGCTCGGCTGCGGCACTGTCGGCAGCGACGTGGTCCGGCTGCTGCACGAGCAGTCGGAAGACCTCGCCGCCCGGATCGGCGCCCCGCTGGAGATCGCCGGGATCGCCGTACGCCGGATCGGCCGTGACCGCGGCGACCTGCCTGTCGACCCGGCGCTGTTCACCACCGACGCGCTCGGGCTGATCAAGCGCGACGACGTGGACGTGGTGGTCGAGGTGGTCGGCGGCATCGAGCCGGCCCGCGGCTGGCTGGTCGAGGCGCTGCGCGCGGGCAAGAGCGTGGTCACCGCCAACAAGGCGCTGCTCGCCGAGGACGGCGCCGCGCTGCACGACGCCGCCGCCGAGGGGGGCGCCGACCTCTACTACGAGGCCAGCGTCGCCGGGGCCATCCCGCTGCTGCGCCCGCTGCGCGAGTCGCTGCACGGCGACCGGATCACCCGGGTCACCGGCATCGTCAACGGCACCACGAACTTCATCCTCTCCGCCATGGACTCCACCGGCGCCGGGTTCGCCGAGGCGCTGGAGGAGGCCACCGAGCTGGGGTACGCCGAGGCCGACCCGACGGCCGACGTGGAGGGCTTCGACGCCGCCGCGAAGGCCGCCATCCTCGCCTCGCTGGCGTTCCACACCCGGGTGACCGCCGCCGACGTGCACCGCGAGGGCATCACCGAGGTGACCGCCGCCGACGTGGCCAGCGCCAAGGCGATGGGCTGCACGATCAAGCTGCTCTGCATCGCGGCCCGGGGCGTCGACGCGCAGGGCCGGGAGACCGTCAACGTGCGGGTGCACCCGGCGATGATCCCGCTGACGCATCCGCTCGCGAGCGTCGGCGACGCGTTCAACGCGGTCTTCGTCGAGGCCGACGCCGCCGGGCAACTCATGTTCTACGGCCGGGGTGCCGGTGGCGCGCCCACCGCCAGCGCGGTGCTCGGCGACGTGGTGGCGGTGGCCCGCAACCGCCTCGCCGGGGTGCACGCGGCGAGCGAGTCGGCGTACGCGGACCTGCCGGTACGGCCGATGGGCGAGGCGCTCACCCGCTACCACATCAGCCTCGACGTGGCCGACCGGCCGGGCGTGCTGGCCGGGGTGGCGGGCGTCTTCGCCCGGCACGAGGTGTCCATCGCCACCGTCCGTCAGGGCCCGGCCGGCGGTGACGCGGAACTCGTCATCGTCACCCACGTCGCGCCCGACGCCGCGCTCGCGGCCACCGTGCGTGAGCTGCGCGGACTCGACATCGTCAGGTCGGTGACGAGTGTGCTTCGGGTGGAGGGCGGCGCGTAACCCACGCGTCCCGCCTGATGGTTAGAGCAGGGTGTGCCGGTGGCCGGGCGGGCAGGCTGGTCCACGCTGTTGGCAGGCCCCGGAGCGGGGCGACAGAGGCGAGGAGCACGACATGTGGCGGGGACTGATCGAGGCGTACCGGGATCGGCTGCCGGTCACCGGGGCGACTCCCGTCGTCACCCTGCACGAGGGCAACACGCCGCTGCTGCCGGCGCCGGTGCTCTCCGCCCGGGTCGGCGCGGACGTGTGGCTCAAGGTCGAGGGCGCCAACCCGACCGGCTCGTTCAAGGACCGCGGCATGACCGTCGCGGTCTCCAAGGCCGTCGAGGCCGGTGACAAGGCGATCATCTGCGCCTCCACCGGCAACACCAGCGCCTCCGCCGCCGCGTACGCGGCCCGGGCCGGAATCACCTGCGCGGTGCTGGTGCCGCAGGGCAAGATCGCGCTGGGCAAGCTGGCCCAGGCGCTCGTGCACGGCGCGAAGCTGCTCCAGGTGCAGGGCAACTTCGACGACTGCCTCGGGCTCGCCGGCAAGCTCGCCCAGGACTACCCGGTCGCGCTGGTCAACTCCGTCAACATCGACCGGCTGCACGGCCAGAAGACCGCCGCCTTCGAGATCGTCGAGGCGCTCGGCGACGCGCCCGACATCCACTGCCTGCCGGTCGGCAACGCCGGCAACATCACCGCGTACTGGATGGGTTACTCCGAGGACCTGCGCGACGGCAACGCCACGAAGGCCCCCCGGATGTACGGCTTCCAGGCGGCCGGCGCGGCCCCGATCGTCACCGGTCAGGTGGTGCCGGAGCCGTCCACGATCGCCACCGCCATCCGGATCGGCAACCCGGCGAGCTGGACGAAGGCCATCGACGCGCGGGACGCCTCGGACGGCCTGATCTCGGCGGTCACCGACCGGGAGATCCTGTCGGCGTACCGGCTGCTGGCCCGCGAGGTGGGCGTCTTCGTCGAGCTGGGCAGCGCCGCCAGCGTCGCCGGTCTGCTCCAGCAGGCCGAGGCCGGCCGGGTGCCGGCCGGGTCGCGGGTGGTCTGCACGGTCACCGGGCACGGCCTGAAGGATCCGGAGTGGGCGATCTCCACCGCGCCGGCGCCGGTGACCATCGCCAACGACGCGCTGGCCGCCGCCCGCTCCCTCGACCTGGTCTGATCTCTCTCCCCGCGACGTTCCCCTTCCTTGATCGACACCGGCTCGGGGACGTGGCGGGATCGGAGTGGGCTGGATGCCGCCACCTCGGCGAAGTGGCGTCGACCAAGGCGGCAACGGACGACCCCCGAACGCCGAAGTGTCATCGGCTGGGGCGGATGCCGGGAGTGTCGGGGCGTGCGGCAGACTCAGACACCTCCCTGCCGGACACCTCTCCAGGAGTGAGTAACGCCGATGTCGCTGCTCGCCAGATTCAGCCTCGCCAACCGGGGGCTGATCGCCCTCGTCGCGTTGGTGACCACGGCCTTCGGCCTGTTCGCCGTGCCGTCGCTGAAGCAGCAGCTCCTGCCGTCGCTGGAGTTCCCCGCCGCGTTCATCGTGGCGACGTACCCGGGCGCCGCGCCGGAGATCGTGGAATCCCAGGTCGCCGAGCCGATCGAGAACAGCCTCAAGGGCATCCCGGGCCTCGACGAGGTCACCTCGACCTCGCGCGAGGGCGCGGCGACGGTCCAGGTGCAGTACGAGTTCGGCACCGACCTGGACGACGTGGTCAACAAGATGGAGACCGCGCTCAACCGGATCGACTCCCAGCTCCCCGAGGGCGTCGACCCGCAGGTCATCGCCGGTAGCACCGACGACCTGCCCGCAGTGGTGGTCGCCGCGACCGGTGACGGCGACGAGCGGGCGCTGGCGGAGAAGCTGCGCAACGCCGTCGTACCGGAGCTGGAGGCGCTGGACGGCGTCCGCTCGGTGGACGTCACCGGCGCGCGCGACCAGGTCGTGACGATCACGCCGGACCCGGCGAAGCTGGCCGCCGCCAAGGTGGCGCCGACCGCCATCGCGTCGGCGCTCAAGAGCAACGGCGTGGCCGTGCCGGCGGGTGCGCTCGCCGACGGCGACCGGTCGCTGCCGGTGCAGGTGGGCACGCCGATCCGGACCATCGACGACCTGCGCGGCATCGTGCTGACCACGGCTCCCGCCGCCCCGGTACGCCTCGGCGACGTGGCCGCCGTGGAGCAGCAGCTCGCCCCGGCCACCTCGTTCACCCGGACCAACGGCAAGCCCAGCCTCGGCATCGCGGTGACCGCCGCGCCGGACGGCAACGCGGTGCAGATCTCGCACGACATCCGGGACCGCCTGGACGAGCTGTCGAAGACTTCCGGCGCCGAGCTGACGGTGGTCTTCGACCAGGCCCCGTTCGTCGAGAAGTCCATCGAGAGCCTGACCACCGAGGGCCTGCTGGGCCTGGTCATGGCCGTCGTGGTGATCCTGGTGTTCCTGCTGTCGGTGCGCTCCACCGTCGTCACCGCGGTGTCCATCCCGCTGTCGGTGCTGGTCGCGCTGATCGTGCTCTGGTCCGGCGACTACTCGCTGAACCTGCTCACCCTCGGCGCACTGACCATCGCCGTCGGGCGGGTGGTGGACGACTCCATCGTGGTGCTGGAGAACATCAAACGCCATCTGGAGTACGGCGAACCGAAGCGCGAGGCGATCCTCACCGCGGTCCGTGAGGTGGCCGGCGCGGTGACCGCGTCCACGCTCACCACCGTCGCCGTGTTCGCGCCGATCGCCCTGGTGGGCGGCTTCGTCGGGCAGCTGTTCGCGCCGTTCGCGATCACCGTGACGGTGGCGCTGCTCGCCTCGCTGCTGGTGTCGCTCACCGTGATCCCGGTGCTGGCGTACTGGTTCCTGCGGCCGCGCGGCGGTGCCGACGACGCCGCCGCCCGGCGGGCCGCCGAGGAGAAGGAGCTGCGCAACCCGTTGCAGCGGGCGTACCTGCCGGTGATCGACTTCGCGACCCGCTCCCGGAAGACCCGCTGGGCCACTGTGGGCCTGGGCCTGCTCGTGCTGCTGGGCACGTTCGGCCTGGCGCAGAAGCTGGAGACCAACTTCCTGGACGACTCCGGCCAGGACACGCTCGCCATCCGGCAGGAGATGCCGGCCGGCACCTCGCTCGCCGGCACCGACCGGGCCGCCGCGCGGGTCGAGGAGGTGCTGCGGCGTACCCCGGGGGTGGAGACCTACCAGGTCAGCGCCGGTGGTGGGGACAACCCGTTCGCCGGCGGCGGCAGCGACCGGGCCACCTGGTCGCTGTCGCTGTCCGACGACACCGACGCCACGGCGGTACGGCAGGATCTGCGCAAGGAGTTCGACGCGCTCGGCGCGGAGGTGGGCGAGCTGACGTTCGGCGGCGGGCAGAACGCCTCCGCCAACCAGGTCGAGGTGGTCGTGCAGGCCGCCGACCAGGAGACGCTGACCCGGGCGGCCGAGGCGGTACAGGGCGCGATGGCCGGCACGCCGGGCGTGGAGGACGTCACCAGCAGCCTGGCCACGCAGGTGCCGCGCGTCGAGGTGACTGTGGACCGGGCGGCCGCGGCCCGCGCGGGTCTCACCGAGGCGGCAGTCGGACAGCTCGTCGCGCAGACGTACCGGGGTGCGCCGCTCGGGCAGGTGACGCTCGACGGCACGGCGCAGAGCGTGGTGCTGAGCAGCGGCGCCCGGCCGCCGCTGACCGTCGACGAGCTGAAGGCGCTGCGGGTCGGCGCGGTGCCGCTGGACGCGATCGCCGACGTCGAGCAGGTCGACGGCCCGCAGCAGGTGACCCGGATCGACGGGGAGCGCAGCGTCTCGGTCACCGGCACGGCGACCGGCTCGAACCTCGGCGCCACCACGCAGGAGCTGCAGAAGCGGCTGGACGCGCTGGACGTGCCGGGTGCCACGTACGTGATCGGCGGCGTCAGCGCCGACCAGGCCGACGCGTTCGCGGATCTCGGTCTCGCGGTGCTGGCGGCCATCGCGATCGTCTTCCTGATCATGGTGGCCACGTTCCGCAGCCTGACCCAGGCGCTGATCCTGCTGATCTCGGTGCCGTTCGCCGCGACCGGCGCGATCGGGCTGCTGCTGGTCACCGGCACGCCGCTGGGTGTGCCGGCGCTGATCGGCGTGCTCATGCTCGTCGGCATCGTGGTGACGAACGCGATCGTGCTGATGGACCTGATCAACCAGTACCGGGCCCAGGGCATGGGCGTGACCGAGGCGGTGGTGGAGGGCGGCCGGCGCCGGCTGCGGCCGATCCTGATGACCGCCGTGGCCACCATCTTCGCGCTGCTGCCGATGGCGCTCGGCCTGACCGGTGAGGGCGGCTTCATCTCCAAGCCGCTGGCGGTCGTGGTGATCGGTGGCCTGCTCAGCTCGACGCTGCTGACGCTGGTGCTGGTGCCGACGCTCTACACGATGGTCGAGCACACGAAGGGCTCGTTCCGGAACCGGCGGCGGGGTGGTGCTCCCGAGCCGGTCGAGCCGCAGCCGGAGCCGGACCCGGTGCCGGTGGCCGCCGGCGGCGGGGAGCGCGCCGAGGAGCGGGGCGTGGTGGCGCCGCCGCCGGCCCGCCCGTCGGGTGCGCTGGTCGACGGCACCGACCAGTTCGAGGTGCTTCGCCTGCCCAAGAGCCGCCAGTCGCCGCTGCCGCCGACCGAGTGACGGACCGGGAGGGGCCCGCGGGCCCCTCCCGGCACCTCGGCGCGCGGGACACACCGGAACCGGGTCGGGCGGTACGCTCGGTGAGCTACTGCCTACTTTCGGTTCGGGGGTGCGATGGCGGGGGGTGTGGGCCGGTGGGATCGGCGTGCCGTGCTGCGCCGCTCCGCGCTGCTGCTCGGCGGGGCCGTGGTCGGCTCGTTCGCGACCGCCGAGAGCACCTGGGTGGCCGATCGGCGGCTCCCGATCGCGGGCGGGCCGGCGAGCGCCACGCTCGGCAACCGGCACCAGGAGGTCGGCACCGGCGGGCTGCAGGTCGTCTGGGGCGTCCGCACCGAGGAACCCCTGGTGGCGCTCACCTTCGACGACGGCCCCCGCCCACAGTGGACCCCGATGGTGCTCGACACGCTCGCCGAGCACCGGGTGCCGGCCACTTTCTTCCTGGTCGGTGAACGGGCCCGCGAGCACGCCGCGCTGGTCCGCGGCCGGATGGACGCCCACGAGGTCGGCAACCACAGCTGGGCGCACCGCGACCTGGCCCGGATGGACGCCGCGACGGTCTACGACGACCTGCGGCGCAGCCACGACGCGATCACGGCGGCCACCGGCTCGGCGCCCCGGCTGCTGCGCCCGCCCTGGGGGCACCTCGGCGGGTCGGTGCTGTACGCGTCGGCCCGGCTGGGCTACCGACTGGTGCTCTGGACGCTTCAGATGGTCGAGAGCGAGTTCCCGCACGACCCGGCCGGCCACGCCCGGCGCATCGTCGCCGACGTGCGCCCCGGAACGATAGTGCTCGGCCACGACGTCGGCAACGACACCCGGCTCGTCGCGCTCCGCGGCCTGCCCGACATGATCAACGGTCTGCGGGCCCGGGGATACACCTTCGTCACGGTCTCCGACCTGCTGCGCCGCGCTGCCGCGACAGGGGCGGCCCGGTAGGGTGCCCGCGTGTCACCCACCCTGTCGGTCCTGGTCCGCAACCGCGACTTCCGCCATCTGTTCCTCGCCGAACTGGTCGTCTTCGGGGCGGACTGGTTCGTCATGGTGCCGCTGCTGGTGCTGCTGCCCGACCTGACCGGCAGCGGCGTCTGGGGCGCGCTGGTGCTGGCGGTGGACACCGGCACGACCGCGTTGCTGCTCCCGTACGCCGGAACGATCGCCGACCGGTTCGACCGCCGCAAGGTGATGATGGTGGCGAACGTGGGCGCGCTGGCCGGGGTGCTGCTGCTGCTCGGCGTGCGCAGCGCCGGTACGGCGTGGCTGGCGCTGGCCGCGATCGCGCTGGTGGCGGTGGCGAAGGCGTTCTACTCGCCGGCCGCCCAGGCCGCGCTGCCGAACGTGGTCGACCCGGAGGACCTGGCCGCGGGCAACGCCGTGGCCGGTTCGGCGTGGGGCACGATGACAGTGGTCGGCGCCTCGCTCGGCGGGATCCTGAGCGCCGCCGCCGGGCCGTACGCCAGCTTCTGGGTCGCCGCCGTCGGCCTGGTCGCCGCCGCGGGCCTGGCCGCGCTGATCCGCCGGCCGTTGCAGGCGCCGCGCGACCCGGCGGCGACGGTGCCGCGCACGTGGGCGGCGATCCGGGAGGCGCTGCGCTACATCGCCCACCGTCCGCGCGTGCTGGCGCTGGTGACTGTCAAGTCGGCGGTCGGCCTGGGCAACGGCGTGCTCACCGTCTTCCCGCTGCTCGCCGGGGTGTACGGGGTCGGCGCGGTCGGCGCCGGTCTGCTCTTCGCCGCCCGCGGCGCCGGGGCGCTGGTCGGCCCGATCATGATGCGCCGGGTGCTGAGCAACCGGGCCTGGCTGCTCACCGGCCTGGCGCTGTCCATGTCGTTGTACGGCCTGGCCTACCTGGGCGCGTCGGTGGTGACCTGGTTCCCGCTGGTGCTGGTCCTGGTGTTCCTGGCCCACCTGGGCGGCGGCAGCAACTGGGTGCTGTCCAACTACGCGTTGCAGGGCGAGGTGCCGGACCGGCTGCGGGGCCGGGTCTTCGCCACCGACATGATGCTGGCGACGCTCGCCATCGCGGTCAGCCAGCTCGTGGTGGCGCTCGTGGTGGACCGGGTGGACGAGCGCACCGTGCTGGCCGGCTGCGGCCTGGTCACCGTCGTGTACGCGATCGGCTGGCGGTTCGCCACCCGGCGGCTCTCGCTCACCGACCCGGTCGACGCGCCGACCCCCGAGCGCACCGCCTGACACGCCGGTCCCACGGTCCGGGCGGTCCGGCCGGGCTGTCGGGGTGACGTCCTAGCATGAGCCGGTGCCGACCACATTCACCACCGGCCCGGTGCGGGTCCGGGTGCCCGCGACCAGCGCCAACCTGGGCCCCGGCTTCGACGCGCTCGGGCTGGCCCTGGGCCGCCACGACGACGTCACGGCCGAGGTGACAGACGGCGGCGTACGGGTGTCGGTCACCGGCGAGGGCGCCGGCGAACTCCCGTCGGACGAGCGGCACCTGATCGTCACCGCCATGCGGGCCACCTTCGACGCGCTCGGCGCGCAGCCGGCCGGCCTGGCGCTCGAGTGCGTCAACCGCATCCCGCAGGCTCGCGGTCTCGGCTCGTCGTCGGCGGCGATCGTGGCCGGGGTGCTGGCGGCCCGCGCGCTGGTTGCCGGCCGCGAGCGGCGGATGGACGACGACGCCGCGCTGCGCCTGGCGGCCGAGCTGGAGGGGCATCCGGACAACGTCGCGCCCTGCCTGCTCGGCGGCTTCACCATCGCCTGGACCGAGCCGGGCGGCGCGCGGGCGGTCTCGCTGCCGGTGGCGCCGGCCGTGCGCCCTACCGTCTTCGTGCCCGCCGAGCGGGGTCTGACCTCGGTGGCCCGGGCGGCGCTGCCGGCCACCGTGCCGCATGCCGACGCGGCGTCGAACGCGGGCCGGGCGGCCCTGCTGGTGCACGCGCTGACCGCCGATCCGGCGCTGCTGCTGCCGGCCACGGTCGACCGGCTGCACCAGGAGCAGCGGGCACCGGGGATGCCGGCCACGGCGGCGCTCGTCGCTGAGCTGCGTGCGGCCGGTGTGGCGGCTGTGGTCAGTGGGGCGGGGCCGACGGTGCTGGCGCTCTCCGAGGTCCCGGCGGGATTCCGGCTGGGAACAGATTGGCGCCGGTGGGAGTTGCCGATAGATGTCAGCGGTGCCCGGGTCATCCGGGGTAGACTTTGACACGCCGAGCGGGGCCCTGTTGCCGCAGGTCGGACGAGGCGATTACGCTCTAGACCTAGCACAGCCGCGAAGCATGCGATCTTCCTGCGGTTCGGCGCACCCCCGAAGCTCTCGGCGGTAGCCCGTCACCCCTGCTCAAGGCCCACGCCGCACCGCAGTTTCCACAGGTCGCCGCAGACGGCGAGACCTGCTCACCGATGGTGGTGAGTCGGGAAACCACCGGCTGCTGTGTCACAGACTCCCGCGACGCGTCCATGCGAGGCGGGTGCACCGAGGCCGCCCGGCCACCTGGTTCCACGACTCCGGGCAGCCCGGCCTATCGAGGGAAGGAATCCATTGAGCGACACCACCGACGTGACGTCGGATGTTTCCAACGTCGCTGGCGATGCCACCACCGCCGCCCCCACGCGCCGCCGGCGGAGCGGCACCGGTCTGTCGGCGATGCTGCTGCCGGAGCTGCAGAGCCTGGCCGCGTCGCTCGGCATCTCTGGTACCGCTCGCATGCGCAAGGGCGAGCTGATCAGTGCCATCACCGAGCGGCAGCAGGGCGGCGCGGCCGGAACCCCTCGACCGCGAGCCGAGGTGGCGGCTGCTGCTGCGCCCGCCCGTGAGGAGGTGCACGCGGAGGTCCGTGAGGAGCGGGCCGAGGCACGCCCCGCCGAGCAGGCGCCGGCCGCCGAGGTGACCGAGGGTCGTACCCGCGGTCGCCGCAGCCGGGCCGCCGCCGCGACCACCGAGACCCGTCCGGCCGAGGCGCCGGCGACCGAGGCGCGGCCGGCTGAGACGACGCGCGCCGAGGAGGCGCCCGCCGAGGCCGGCGAGCGCGCCGAGCGTGGCGGCGACCGGGCCGAGCGCGGTGAGCGCAACGAGGGCCGGGGCCGTGAGCGCGGCGGTGACCGGGCCGAGCGGGCCGACCGTGGCGGCGACCGGGCCGAGCGCGGCGAGCGCAACGACCGGAGCGACCGCAACGACCGTGGTGACCGGGCCGAGCGGGCCGAGCGCGGCGACCGCAACGAGCGGGGCGACCGGGGCGAGCGCGCCGAGCGCAACGACCGGAACGAGCGCGGTGACCGTAACGACCGCAACGACCGGGGTGACCGTAACGACCGTGGTCAGCGCGCCGAGCGGGACAACGACGGCGACGACGACGGCGAGGGCGGCGGCCGGCGGGGCCGGCGCAGCCGGTTCCGGGACCGTCGTCGCGGCCGCGGCGAGCGGGGCGAGGGCGACAGCGGTGGCGGCCGCGAGCCGCAGGTCGGCGAGGACGACGTGCTCGTCCCGGTCGCCGGCATCATCGACGTGCTCGACAACTACGCCTTCGTCCGGACCACCGGTTACCTGGCCGGCCCGAACGACGTGTACGTCTCGATGTCCCAGATCAAGAAGTACGGCCTGCGCCGCGGTGACGCGATCACCGGCGCCGTGCGGGCCGCGCGGGACGGCGAGCAGCGGCGCGACAAGTACAACCCGCTGGTCCGGCTGGACACCATCAACGGGATGGAGCCGGACGAGGCGAAGCGCCGGCCGGAGTTCTACAAGCTCACGCCGCTCTACCCGCAGGAGCGCCTGCGGCTGGAGACCGAGCCGCACATCCTCACCACCCGGGTGATCGACCTGGTCATGCCGATCGGCAAGGGCCAGCGAGCGCTCATCGTGTCGCCGCCGAAGGCCGGTAAGACGATGGTGCTGCAGGCGATCGCGAACGCGATCACCCGCAACAACCCGGAGTGCCACCTGATGGTGGTGCTGGTCGACGAGCGGCCCGAAGAGGTCACCGACATGCAGCGGTCGGTGAAGGGCGAGGTCATCGCGGCCACGTTCGACCGTCCGCCGCAGGACCACACCACGGTGGCGGAGCTGGCGATCGAGCGGGCGAAGCGCCTGGTCGAGCTGGGCCACGACGTGGTCGTGCTGCTCGACTCGGTGACCCGGCTCGGGCGGTCGTACAACCTGGCGGCGCCGGCCAGCGGCCGGATCATGTCGGGTGGTATCGACTCCACCGCGCTCTATCCGCCCAAGCGCTTCCTCGGCGCGGCGCGCAACATCGAGAACGGCGGTTCGCTGACCATTCTCGCCACCGCGCTGGTGGAGACCGGGTCCATGGCGGACACGGTCATCTTCGAGGAGTTCAAGGGCACGGGTAACGCCGAGCTGAAGCTGGACCGGAAGATCGCCGACAAGCGGGTCTTCCCGGCGATCGACATCAACCCCTCCGGCACCCGCAAGGAGGAGGTCCTGCTCGCGCCGGAGGAGCTGGCGATCATCCACAAGCTCCGCAAGGTGCTGCACTCGCTGGACTCGCAGGCGGCGCTCGACCTCCTGCTGGACCGGCTCAAGCAGTCCCGCACCAACATCGAGTTCCTGATGCAGATCGCGAAGTCCACTCCGGGCGAGTGAGCTGACGGATCCGGCGAACGAGGGGCACGGCCGCATCGGCCGTGCCCCTCGTCGCGTACCGGGGCGCAAGGCGTGAAGTTTTTCTACGGTTAAGCCGCTAGGTATTGAAACTTCTGTTCATCGTCGGGTTGACTGTCGTCCATGCGAACCCGCAGTCGACCCGCCCGCCTCGCCGGCGTCCTGCTGCTGACGCCGTTGCTGACCCTCACCGCGCCGGCACCGTCCGCCGCCACTGCCGCGCCGCCGGCCGTCGCGCCGCCGGGCGCCACCGCCGCCGAGGACGCGCCACGCGCCTCCTCCCGCCCCGACTCCGCCGTCGCGCTCGCCGGTGTGGAACCGGCCGGCGGCCTGGAGACCGCCAAGACCACCCGGCCGGTCGCGCCCGGCCTCGACCTGACCTCCTTCGACAGGTACGACGCGGCTGGCTGGCTGCGCGCCGACGCCCTCACCGCCGACCTGGCCGGCGGGCTCACCGTCGACTACGTGAACTCCGGTGAGGTCACCAAGGACGAGCCGCTGCGCGCCGCGGTGGACCGCTCCCGTGCCGTCGCGGCGGTGAACGGCGACTTCTTCGACATCAACAACTCCGGTGCCGCCCAGGGCGTCGGCGTCCGCTCCGGCGAACTGGTGCAGTCACCCGTCGCCGGGCACCCCAACGCCGTCGGGATCAGCGCCCAGGGCATCGGCCGGGTCGTCCAGGTCGGCTTCGAGGGCACCGCGACGCTGCCCGCCGGGCCGGTGCCGCTCACCCAGTTCAACAACATGGTGCAGCGCGACGGCGTCGGAGTGTTCACGCCGCTCTGGGGGTCGTACACCCGCAAGCGGGCCGTGGAGGGCGCGGCCCGGACGGTCGAGGTGACGGTGACCGGCGGCCGGGTGGCGAGCGTCGCCACCACGGCGGGCGAGGGGCCGATCCCGGCCGGCAGCACCGTGCTGCTCGGCCGCGAGGCCGGCGCCGACGCGCTCGCCGCGCTGCGTCCCGGCGACGCGGTGGACCTGACCTGGCGGCCCCGGGCGTCCGACGGCGGCGACCTGCGCGCCGCCGTGGGCGGCGGCAACGTGCTCGTGCGCGACGGCGTGGTGCAGAGCATCGCCGACGCGTCGCTGGCCCCGCGTACCGCTGTCGGGTTCTCCGCCGACGGCCGGAAAATGATCATGCTGACGGTGGACGGCCGGCAGGTGGACAGCCGTGGCGTCACCCAGACCGAGATGGGCCGCATGATGGCCGAGCTGGGCGCCGCGAACGCGCTCAACCTCGACGGCGGCGGCTCCTCCACGCTGCTCGCCCGGGAGCCAGGCGCGGCCACGGTCCAGGTCGAGAACAGCCCGTCCGACGGCAGTGAGCGGCCGGTGCCCAACGGGCTCGCCGTCTACGCGCCGAAGGGCAGCGGCCGGCTCACCGGCTACTGGCTGGAGACCGCCAGCGACCCGACCGCCGCACCCGGCGTCGCGCCGGTGCGCGGCGGCCGGCCGGACCGGGTCTTCCCCGGCCTCACCCGCCGGCTCACCGCCGCCGGATACGACGAGACGTACGGCCCGGCCGCCGGCGAGCCGCGCTGGCACGCCACCCACGGACGGGTCGACGGCGACGGCGTGTACCGGGCCGCCGTCCCCGGCCGCAGTACCGTCACCGCCGCCCGCGGCCGGGCCCGGGGCACCATCGAGCTGACGGTGCTCGGCCCGCTCGCGCGCATCGACGGCACCGTCGACCGGGTCGGCCTGGACCGGGCCGGCGACAGCGGCGTGTTCGGCGTCGTCGGCTACGACGCCGAGGGCAACACCGCGCCGATCGAGCCGGCCGACCTGACGCTGGAGTACGACAACGACCTGCTCGCCGTCACCCCCACCGCCGACGGCAACCTGTCCGTCACGGCGCTCGCCGCGACCGGCTCGGCGCTGGTCACCGCGCGGGTCGGCAACCGCACCACGGTCCTGCCGGTCACCGTCGGGCTGACCGACGTGCCGGTGGCCGGGTTCGACGACGCGGCGTCCTGGAAGTTCAGCCAGGCCCGCGCCTCCGGGTCGGTCGCGCCGGCCGAGGGGCACACCGGGGGCGGGCTGCGGATGTCGTACGACTTCAGCCAGTCCACCGGCACCCGGGCCGCGTACGCCGACCCGCCCGCCTGGATCGACGTACCCGGTCAGCCGCAGGCGTTCGGTATGTGGATCAAGGCGAACGGCACCGGCGAGTGGCCCAGCCTGCACCTGCACGACGCGCAGGACACCCAGTTCGTGCTGCGCGGCCCGTACCTGGACTGGACCGGCTGGAAGTACGTGGAGTTCGCCGTACCGCCGGGCGTGCAGTACCCGGTGCGGGTGCGCCGGTTCTACGTGGCCGAGACCGACCCGGCCAAGCAGTACCGCAGCGAGGTCGTGATCGACGACCTGGTGGCCCGCGTACCGCCGGACGTGCAGGCGCCGCCGGAGCCGAACCGCACCGACCGGGTGGTACTGCGCGACGGCACCGTGGACGGGGCGCCCTGGCGCTTCGCGGTGCTCTCCGACGCCCAGTTCGTCGCCGCGAACCCGGACAGCGACCTGGTCGCCCAGGCCCGCCGTACGCTGCGCGAGGTCCGCGCCGCCCGGCCGGACTTCCTCATCATCAACGGCGACTTCGTGGACACCGCCTACCCGGCCGACTTCACGCTGGCCAAGCGCATCCTGGACGAGGAACTGGGCGGCGAGGTGCCGTACCACTACGTGCCCGGCAACCACGAGATCATGGGCGCGCCGATCGACAACTTCCGCAGCGTCTTCGGGGACACCTCCCGCGTCTTCGACCACCGGGGCACCCGGTTCCTCACGCTGAGCACCGCCACCGGGTCGCTGCGCGGCGGCGGGTTCGACCAGGTGGAACTGCTGCGCCGGACGCTCGACCAGGCCGCCGCCGACCGCTCGGTGGGCTCGGTGGCGGTGTTCTTCCACCACCCGCCGCGCGACCCGAGCCCGGCCAAGGCCAGCCAGCTCGGCGACCGGAAGGAGGCGGCACTGGTCGAGCAGTGGCTGGCCGACTTCCAGCACCGCACCGGCAAGGGCGCGCTGATGGTCAACGGCCACGTCGGCACGTTCCACGCCGACCGGGTGGACGGCGTGCCGTACGTGATCAACGGCAACTCGGGCAAGGATCCGTCCACCCCGGCCGCGCTCGGCGGGTTCACCGGGTGGACCGAGTTCGGGGTGGACCCGGTGACACCGGGGGAGGCCGAGCGGGCCCGTCGTGACCCGCTGGCCGAGGGCCCGGAGTGGGTCAGCGCGGAGATGCACGCGCACGTCGACCGGCTCGCGCTGACCGCACCCGCGCAGGTGTCCCGGCGTACGCCGGCCGACGTCACGGCCACGCTCACCCAGCCCAGCGGCCGGCAGGTGCCGGTGGCCGCGCCGGTCAGCGCCGACTGGTCCGGTTCGCCGAACCTGCACATCGGCGGTGCGGCGGGCGTACGCCCCTGGCACGCCGCCCGCTTCGACCCGTCCACCGGCACGCTGACCGTCCTGCGCCCCGGCGCCCAGGTCCAGCTGACGGTGACGGTGAACGGAGTGAAGGCCGAGGCCCAGGTGACGACGACCCGCTAGCCCCGAGCCCTGCCCGCCCTCGCCCGGCTCTCGCCCCGGTGATCATGAAGTTAGCCCGGACAAAAGCGACAGGAAACGCGGCTAAGTTCATGATCGCCGGGCCCGGGCCCGGCCCGGGCCGGGTCGGGTCGGGTCGGCGGGGAGTGGGTGGGGTGGGGGTGGGAATGCTGACGGGTGGGCCGGCGTTGGAGGTGGCGGACCTCCTGTGCCGGGTGGAAGACGCCCGTGGCAGACTGGTCAATCGGCCACCGGTTCCGGTTCACGCCCGAGCCCGTCGTGACGACGGGGAGCACCGACGGCGACCCGGCGACCACCGACGAAAGGACCGAGGCGACATGAAGCCCAACATCCACCCGGAGTACGTGACCACCGAGGTCCGCTGCTCCTGCGGCAACTCTTTCACGACCCGCAGCACCGCCAAGGGCGGCGCCATCAGCGTCGAGACCTGCAGCGCCTGCCACCCGTTCTACACCGGTAAGCAGCGCGTGCTGGACACCGCCGGCCGGGTCGCGAAGTTCCAGCAGAAGTACGCCAAGGTTCAGGCCAAGAAGGCCAAGTAGCTCCGTCGACGACGCCCGTGTCCGGCTCCTGCCGGGCACGGGCGTTCGTCCGTTTGTGCCGGTTCCATCTCCAAGGAGCATCCGCAGCATGAGCAGTGAGCGTCTGGCCGCACTCCTCGACGAGTACGCCGAGCTGGAGCGGCGGCTGGCCGACCCGGCCATCCACGCCGACCAGGGCACCGCCCGGCGGGTCGGCCGCCGGTACGCCGAACTGGTCCCGCTGCACAAGGCGGCCGGCGAGCTGGAGCAGGCCCGCGCCGACCTGGCCGCCGCCCGGGAACTGGCTGCCGAGGACGCGACGTTCGCCGGCGAGGCGGACGCCATCGCCGCCTCCCTGCCGGCGCTCGAGGAACGGCTCGCGGAACTGCTCATCCCGCGCGACCCGCACGACGCCAAGGACGTGATCGTCGAGATCAAGGCCGGCGAGGGCGGCGAGGAGTCCGCGCTGTTCGCCGGTGATCTGCTGCGGATGTACACCAGGTACGCCGAGCGGCACGGCTGGGTCACCGAGGTGATCGACGCGCAGGACTCCGACCTGGGCGGCGTCAAGGACGTCTCGCTGGCGATCAAGAGCAAGGGCGTACCGGAGGGCGGCAACGGCGTCTGGTCCCGGCTCAAGTGGGAGGGCGGCGTGCACCGCGTGCAGCGCGTCCCGGTCACCGAGTCGCAGGGCCGCATCCACACCAGCGCCGCGGGTGTGCTGGTGCTGCCCGAGGCGGAGGACGTCGACGTCACCATCGACCCGAACGAGCTGCGCATCGACGTGTTCCGCTCGTCCGGCCCCGGTGGGCAGTCGGTGAACACCACCGACTCGGCGGTCCGGATCACCCACGTGCCGACCGGCATCGTGGTCTCCTGCCAGAACGAGAAGTCGCAGCTGCAGAACCGGGAGCAGGCCATGCGCATCCTGCGCGCCCGGCTGCTCGCCGCCGCTCAGGAGCAGGCCGACGCGGCGGCGTCGGACGCCCGCAAGGCGCAGGTCCGCACCGTGGACCGGTCCGAGCGGATCCGCACGTACAACTTCCCGCAGAACCGGATCACCGACCACCGCATCGGCTACACCGCGTACAACCTCGACCTGGCGCTGGCCGGCGAACTGGACGGGGTGCTCGACGCGCTGACCGAGGCGGACCGCGCGGCCCGGCTGGCCGGCGAGACCGAGCTGTCCCGCCGCTGACCGCTGGGGGTGTTAAGCGGGGGCCCCTCCTCTACCGGAGGCGTTAACAGGGGGCCCCTCCTTACCGCTCAGCTCGCCCGTAGCCGCGCCTTGGCCCGCAGCATCTCCCGGTCCGCCAGCTCGAACGCGGTGCCGAGCGCCTCCCGGACGCTCACCGTGGTGCTGCCATCGACCTCGGCGAAGCCGATGGTCACCCCGACCGGCGTGCCGGGGACCAGAGACTCCCAGTCCTCGGTGCGGACCGCCGCCTCGATCCGGCGAGCCACCTCGACCGCCTCCGGCATGCCGGTGTCGGGCAGCACCACGACGAACTCGTCGCCGCCGTAGCGGGCCACGAAGTCGCCCCGCCGCATCACCCGGTTGATCACCCCGGCGACCCGTTGCAGCACCAGGTCGCCGGAGTGGTGGCCGTGCCGGGTGTTCACCGCCTTGAACCCGTCGAGGTCGCAGACGCCGATCACCACCCGCTCGCCCCGGGACACCACGGCCCCCAGGTAGCGCTCCAGCCGGCGCCGGTTGGGCAGGCCGGTGAGCGGGTCGGTGAGCGCCTCGCCCTCGTACCGGGCCGCCTCGCGGCGCATCTCCTCGTGGTCGATCCGGGCGGCGATGCCGTCGATGTAGACGTCCCGCAGCCGGTCGCTGCGCCGCGCCGCGAGCCGGAACGCGTGCCGGTCGGCCCGGTGCGCGCCCGCGTGGTCGCCGGCCCGGGCCAGCGCGATGCTGCGCAGCCGGGGCGGCTCGGCCGAGCCGAGTGTCTCGTCGGAGACCCGGAGCGCGTCCAGCCGGGTGACCGCCTCGATCGGGCGGCCGGCGGCCACCGCGAGGCAGACCTGGCCGAGCTGGCGCAGGTCGCGGGCGCGGGCGCTGTCCCCGCCGTGGCCGAGCAGCCGGTTCGGGTCGGCGTCCCCGGCGGACTCCACCCGGTCGCCGAGCGCGGCCCGGCGGGCGGCGGCGTAGCCGTACGCGGCGAGGCTGCTCGGGCGCAGGTTGCCGGCCCGCCCGCCGCGCAGGAACCGGGCCAGGTCACCGGCGACGTCGCGCAGCACGCGCAGGCAGCCGTCGCTGTCGCCGTTGTGGTCGAGTGCGACCGCGTTGCGCAGCCGGATGCCGGGCGCGGCGAACGTCTCCTCGGGGATGCCGACGCTGAGCCCGACCTCCCGGGCCCGCTCGATCGCGCCGAGCGCGTGACCGTGGAAGCTCAGGTACGAGTACGCCATCGCCAGGTCGTGCCAGCCCCAGGCGGTGTCCCGGTCGGGGGTGTCGTCGGCGCCGAGCGCGCGGGCGGCCCGGACCAGGTGCATCACGCATCTGTCCAGTGCGCCCTGGTGGTGGGCGGCGAGCGCGGCGAGCGCGTTGAGGTGCCCGTGCAGGTAGGGCTCGGCCAGGTCCCGTACGGCGGCGGAGGCGTCCTCGACTGCTCGGGTGAACTCGGCGGTCCGGCCGAGGTTGATCAGCGCGGACAGGCGTTGCACGAGCGCGTCGGCGCGGGCGTACGGGTCGTTTGTGGTGCGGATGACGCGGTCGAGCAGGGCGCACGCCTCCGCGGACCGGCTGGCCTCCTGGAGTGACCGAGCGCGTCGGAGAGCATCAACCTGGTCCTCGACCTGGTCGAGCCAGCCCACTCGCGACCTCCCTGCGGTGTGCGCCCGGACGCACCCGCTCGTGAGGTGAGCCGCGACGCCTCATGATTATTGCGTGACCGCACTCCCGCAACACCCGTCCGAAGGGACAGAACGCGAACGGCCCTCGCTGGTGATCAACCGGGTGGCGCGTGCGCTCGCCGCGGCGGGCGTCGAGGCGCCCCGCGCCGAGGCCGAGCAACTCGCCGCGTACGTCCTCGACGTGCCGCGGGGCCGGCTGGCGCTCGCCGACGGTTTCAGCCCGGCGCAGCGCGACCGCCTGGACGAGCTGGTCGGGCGGCGGGTGACCCGCGAGCCGTTGCAGCACCTGCTCGGCTCGGCCGGTTTCCGCCTTCTGGAACTGGCGGTCGGGCCGGGCGTCTTCGTGCCCCGGCCGGAGACCGAACTGCTGGCCGGCTGGGGGATCGAGCGGGCCCGGGAGCACGCCGCGCCGCTCGTGGTCGACCTGTGCAGCGGTTCCGGCGCGATCGCCCTCGCGGTCGCGCAGGAGGTGCCGGCGGCGCGGGTGGTGGCGGTGGAGCGGTCCCCGGCCGCGCTGGCGTGGCTGCGGCGCAACGCGGCGGACCGGGCCGCCGCCGGGGACCGGCCGGTCGAGGTGGTGGCCGCCGACGTGACCGATCCGGACCTGCTGGCCGGCCTGGCCGGGCGGGTCGACGTGCTGCTGTGCAACCCGCCGTACGTGCCGAGGTCGGTGGCGGTGCCGCCGGAGGTGGCCGGGCACGATCCGGACGAGGCGGTGTTCGGCGGCGCGGACGGGCTGGACGTGATCCGGCCGGTGGTCGGCCGGGCCGCCGTGCTGCTGCGCCCGGGCGGCGCGATCGGCATCGAGCACGACGACACGCACGCCGCGGCGGTGCCCGCGCTGCTGCGCGGCGACGGCCGTTACGACCGGGTCGAGGAGCACGGGGACCTCGCCGGGCGGCCGCGCTGGGCGAGCGCGTCCCGGCGGGCGGACGGCACCCACGCCGAGCCCGCCCGGGCGTGGCAGACTGACTTCTCGTGATGCTCTACGACTGTCGGTCGCCCGCCGACCGGGACCGCGGCATCGCCGCTGCCATCGAGGCGGTCAAGAACGGGGAACTCGTCGTCCTGCCGACCGACACGGTCTACGGCATCGGGGCGGACGCCTTCACCCCGTACGCGGTGAAGGCCCTGGCGGACACGAAGGGTGGCGCCCGGCAGGCGCCCCCGGTGCTCATCGGTTCCCGGCACACGCTCGACGGCCTGGTCTTCTCGCTGCCCGGCGCGGCCCGCGACCTGGTCGAGGCGTTCTGGCCCGGCGCGCTGACCATCGTGGTGGAGCACTCGCCGAGCCTGGCCTGGGACCTGGGCGACTCCAGCGGCACGGTGGCGGTGCGGATGCCGCTGCACCCGGTCGCGCTGGAGGTGCTGCGGGAGACCGGGCCGATGGCCGTCGCGTCGGCCAACAAGATCGGCCAGCCCGCCGCGCTCACCGCCGAGGAGGCGCGTGACCAGCTCGGCTACGGCGTCCGGGCGTACCTGGAGGCCGGGCCGGCGGTGGACCCGGTGCCGAGCACCATCGTCGACCTGACCGGCGACGTGCCGCGGGTGCTGCGCGAGGGCGCGGTGACGCTGGCGAAGCTGCGCGAGGTCGTACCGGACATCCTCGACGAGCGGGGGGTCTGAGTGCCGCCCTTCACCGTCCTGCACGTCTGCATGGGCAACATCTGCCGGTCGCCGATGGCCGAGCGGCTGCTGCTGCTCGCGGTCCGGGAGCGGCTGGCCCGCCTCGACGTCGACCCGGCCGGGTCGGACGCGCTCGTGCACAGCCACAGCGCCGGCACCGGCGGCTGGCACGCGGGGGAGGAGATGAACCCGCCCGCCGCCCGGCAGGTGATCTCGCGTGGCGGTGACACCGAGGGGTTCGCCGCCCGGCGGCTGCGCTCCGACCTGATCGACGCCGCCGACCTGGTGCTCACCGCCACCGCCGACCAGCAGGAGTACGTGGTGGCGCTGCGGCCGGACGCCGCCGCGCGCACGTTCGTGCTCGGTGAGTTCGGCCGCCTGCTCGGCGCGCTGGACCGGTCCGCCCTGCCGCCGGCCGAGCCGACGCCGGACGCCGTGTACGCCCGCGGCACCGCCCTCGTCGCGGCCGTCGACGCGGCCCGGCAGAACGCCTCCGCGCTGCCCACCGACGATCTCGACGACCCGTGGGGCCGGGGCGACCAGTGCTTCAGCCGGGTCGCCGACGAGATCGAGGAGACCGTGCAGCCGTTGGCTGCCGTCCTGCTCCCCTGATTGCGGTTCATCCTTCCTCGCGAACTTCCTGCGCATTTCGCGGAAGATGGCGGCGAAAGCGGCCATTCCGGTCATTCTGAACGGGTCCGTACGGCCGGCTCCTGCGGGGAGAGCTGATGAACCGGGCCTATCTCGACAAGCTGTTCACCGTTGTGCTCGCCGGCGTACTCGCCGGACTGGCTTTGGCCGCAGCCGCGCTGCCGGCCGCGCTGGTCTTCGGGCTGGGCGTGAAGAACCTGATGCCCTACACCGCGTTGCCGGAGGCGCTCAAGACGCCGCAGCCGGCACAGCGGTCCAACCTGTACGCGAACGACGGGCGGACGCTCATCACCTCGTTCTACGTCGAGGACCGGGTGGACGTGCCGGTCGGCGAGGTGGCACCGGTGATGCGCGACGCCATCGTGGCGGCCGAGGACGTGCGCTTCTACGAGCACCACGGCGTCGACGTGCGCGGCGTGGCGCGGGCGTTCACGGCGAACCGCCGCGAGGGCACCCGCCAGGGTGCCTCCACGCTGACCATGCAGTACGTGCGCAACGCGCTCGCCGGCGACACCCGGCTGACCGAGGAGCAGCGCGCCGCCGCCACCGAGATCACCGTCGGGCGCAAGATCCGCGAGATGCGGTACGCGCTGACGCTGGAACGGCAGGTCAGCAAGGACGAGATCCTCGGGCGCTACCTGAACATCGCGTACTTCGGCGCCGGGGCGTACGGCATCGCCGCGGCCAGCAAGCGCTACTTCTCCACCACCCCGGAGCGGCTCACGCTGGCCCAGGCCGCGCTGCTCGCCGGGCTGGTCCGGTCCCCGGCCGACGACCCGATCAACGGCGACGCGGAAGCGGCCCGGCAACGGCGGGCGTACGTGCTGGACCGGATGGTGGAGACGGGCCGGGTGAGCGCGGCCGACGCCGAGGCGGCGAAGGCCACCGAGCTGGCCCTCAAGCCGAACACCACGCCGAACGACTGCGCGGCGGTGCCCGCCGACCACAACGACTGGGGCTTCTTCTGCGACTGGTTCACCCAGTGGTGGAACGCCCAGCCGGCGTTCGGCGAGAACGTGGACGAGCGGCAGCGGACGCTGCGCCGGGGCGGCTGGAAGATCGTGTCCTCGCTCGACCCGGACGTGCAGGCCAAGGCGAGCGAGCAGGTGCGGGCGATCTACCCGGAGACGATCGCGCGGGCGGCGCCGACAGCCGTGGTGCAGCCGGGCACCGGCCGGGTGCTGGCGATGGCGGTGAACCGCACCTACGGCACGGCCGCGAACCCGGACGGGCAGCAGAACTACCCGAACACTGTCAACCAGCTCGTGGCCGGCGGTGGCGGCATCACCGGCTACCAGGCGGGCTCCACGTTCAAGCTGTTCGCGCTGCTGGCCGCGCTGGAGTCCGGGCTGCCGCTGGACACCGAGTTCGACGCGCCGCGGGTCTACGTGACGCAGTACCCGGTCGGCGCCGGCCCGGCGAGCTGCGGCGGCCGGTGGTGCCCGGAGAACGCCAACACCTACTGGATGGACGGCGACCGGGACATGTGGGACGCGTTCGGCCGGTCGGTGAACACGTACTTCGCGTGGCTGACCGAGCGGGTCGGCGCGGACCGGGTGGTCGAGATGGCCCAGCGGCTGGGCATCGTGTTCCGCGCCCCGGCCGACGCCCGGATGGCCCGCGAGGGCGCCAAGAGCTGGGGCCCGTTCACGCTCGGCGTCTCCGCCACCACGCCGCTGGACCTGGCCGGCGCGTACGCCGCGGTGGCCGCCGAGGGCACCTGGTGCCGGCCCACGCCGGTCACCTCGATCACCGACCCGGGCGGCCGGGCGGTGCCCGCCGGGAACACCGACTGCCGGCAGGTGCTCGACACCGAGGTGGCCCGCGCGGCGGCCGACGCGAGCCGCTGCCCGGTCGGCGACCAGTCGATGTACCGGCGCTGCGACGGCGGCACGGCCGAGGAACTGGCACCTGGTCTGCGCCGGCCGGTGGCGGGCAAGACCGGCAGCTCGGAGCGGAACGCCACCGAGACGGTCGTCGCGTTCACCCCGCAGCTGTCGGTGGCGACGATCGCCGCGAACCCGGACGACCCCCGGGACGCGGTCGGCGGCGGCGTGCAGAAGCGGCAGATCGCCGCCGTGGGCCGCATTCTCGCGTGGTCGCTGCGCGACGAGCCGGTACGCGACTTCGTCCCGCCCGGCCAGGCGGTGGCCTTCCAGCACACCAGCCCGCGCACCGGCAACTGACCGCCCCACCCGCCCCGCGCCGATCTTGCACCTGCTGCTCCGGCATAGGTGCACGACGGGCACATCAGGGGCCGCAAGTGCAAGATCGCGGGAGCGGGGAGGGCGGGTCAGTCCGGGTGTTCGGCGCCCCGGGCGATGTTGCGGGCCATGCCGCCGAAGACGACGGCGTGGAACGGGGCCACCGAGGCCCAGTAGAGGTGGCCGGGCAGGCCGCGCGGGAGGAACACGGCACGCTGGACGTACCTGCTGCGGCCGTCCCCGTCCGGCTCGGCGCGCATCTCCAGCCAGGCCCGCCCGGGCAGCCGCATCTCGGCGCGCAGCCGCAGCAGCTCACCCGGCACGATCTCCTCGACCCGCCAGAAGTCCAGCGCCTCGCCGACCTGGAGCCGGTGCGGGTCGCGCCGGCCCCGGCGCAGCCCGACGCCGCCGACCAGCCGGTCCATCCAGCCGCGCACCGACCAGGCCAGCGGGAACGAGTACCAGCCGTGCTCGCCGCCGACGCCCTCGATGACCCGCCACAGCGCCGTCGACGGCGCGTCCACCGTCCGCTCCCGCAGATCGGTGTACGCGGTGCCGCCGGACCAGTGCGGGTCCGACGGCAGCGGCTCGGCGGGCGCGTCCGGTCCGCTCGCGTTCGACCAGCGCGTCTCCACCTCCGCGTCCCGCACCTTCGTCAGCGCCAGCGCGACCGCCTGGTCGAAGCCGATCAGCCCGTCCGGCGGGTCCGGCACGTACCGGGCGATGTCGTGCTCGTGCGCCACCGCCTCGTGCACCAGGCTCTCCACGAGCGGCCTGGCGATCGCGTTCGGCACCGGCGTGATCAGGCCGACCCAGTGCGAGGAGAGCGACGGGGTGAGCGGGCGTACCGGCAGGATGAGCCGGCGCCGCAGCCCGGCCACCCGGGCGTAACGCTGCATCATCTGCGCGAAGGTCAGCACGTCCGGACCGCCGATGTCGAAGGCCCGGTTCACGTCGGCCGGCAGGTGGGCGCAGCCGGCCAGGTAGCGCAGCACGTCCCGGACCGCGATCGGCTGGATGCGGTTGCGCACCCAGCGCGGGGTGACCATCGCCGGGAGCCGCTCGGTCAGGTAGCGCAGCATCTCGAACGAGGCCGAGCCGGACCCGATGATCACGGCGGCGCGCAGCACCGCCGTGGGCACGCCGCTGTCCAGCAGGATCCGCGCCACCTCCGCCCGGGACCGCAGGTGCGCCGAGGGCAGGCCCTCGCGCTCCGCCGGCTCCGGCCCGCCGAGATACACGATCCGGCGTACGCCCGCGGCGCGCGCCGCCTCGGCGAAGTTCGTCGCCGCCTCCCGGTCGGCCGCCTCGAACCCGCGCTGGCCCAGCGAGTGGACGAGGTAGTACGCCACCTCCACGCCTTCGAACGCGGCCGGCAGCGTCTCCGGCCGGCGCAGGTCACCCTCGGCGATCTCCGCCTCGGCCGCCCACGGCACGTCCCGCAGCCGCCCGGCGGTCCGGGCCAGGCAGCGTACGGTGTGCCCCTCGGTCAGCAGCCGGGGCGCGAGGCGTCCGCCGATGTAGCCGGTAGCACCGGTGACGAGGCATCTCACGGACTCCAGTGTGCGGCTCCGTAGACTCCTTCGCTGTGGAGAACGCGAGGGACACCTTCTGGGGACCGGACTTCCAGCAGCTCAGCACCGTCGACCCGGAGATCGCCGAGGTGGTGCTGGGGGAGCTGGACCGGCTGCGCGGCGGCCTGCAGCTGATCGCCAGCGAGAACCTGACCTCGCCCGCGGTGCTGGCCGCGCTGGGCTCCACGCTCACGAACAAGTACGCCGAGGGCTACCCGGGGCGGCGCTACTACGGCGGCTGCGCCGAGGTGGACCGGGCCGAGGAGCTGGCCGTGTCCCGGGCGAAGGAGCTGTTCGGCGCCGAGCACGCGAACGTGCAGCCGCACTCCGGGGCGAGCGCCAACCTGGCCGCGTACGCCGCCCTGGTGCAGCCGGGCGACACGGTGCTGGCGATGGACCTGCCGCACGGCGGGCACCTGACCCACGGCAGCCGGGTGAACTTCTCCGGCAAGTGGTTCCACCCGGTCGGCTACACCGTCCGGCGGGACACCGGGACGATCGACTACGACGAGGTACGCGACCTGGCCCGCGCGCACCGGCCGAAGATGATCATCTGCGGCGCGACCGCGTACCCGCGCCTGATCGACTTCGCCCGCTTCCGGGAGATCGCCGACGAGGTCGACGCGTACCTGATGGTGGACGCCGCGCACTTCATCGGCCTGGTGGCCGGCGGCGCGATCCCGTCCCCGGTGCCGTACGCCGACGTGGTCACCGCGACCACCCACAAGGTGCTGCGCGGCCCGCGCGGCGGCATGATCCTCTCCCGCGAGCCGCTCGCGGCCCGGATCGACAAGGCGGTCTTCCCGTTCACCCAGGGCGGCCCGCTGATGCACGCCGTCGCCGCCAAGGCGGTCGCGCTGCGTGAGGCCGCGCAGCCCGAGTTCCGCACGTACGCCGCCCAGGTGGTCACCAACGCCCGCGCGCTCGCCGACGGGCTGGCCGCGGAGGGGCTGCCGCCGGTCTCCGGCGGCACCGACACCCACCTGGCCCTGCTCGACCTGCGCGAGACCGGCGTGACCGGCGCCCAGGCCGAGGCCCGCTGTGACGCCGCCGGCATCACGCTCAACAAGAACGCGATCCCGTACGACCCGCAGCCGCCCTCGGTCGCCTCCGGCATCCGGGTGGGCTCGCCGAGCGTCACCACCCAGGGCATGCGCGAGGGGGAGATGCGCCGGATCGCCACGCTGATCGGGCGGGCGGTGCGGACCGATCCGGAGTCCCCCGGTGGCGGCGACGAGCTGACCCGGATCGCCGCCGACGTGACCGAGCTGGTCACCGAGTTCCCGGCGTACCCCCGTGGCTGAGCCCGGGACGCACGCGGCGGAGGCGGCCGCGGACCGCGGCTGGCGACTGCGGCACCTGCCGGTGCTGCTGGCGGCGGTCGCGGTGCTCGCCGCTGCCGCGGCGGTGGCCGGCGGGGTGTGGCGCGGCGCGGACGGCGCGCTCGGCGCGGCGGCCGGGGTGGCCGTCACGGCTGCCAGCTACACGCTCACCACAGTGGTCCTGGCCTGGGCGGACTCCAAGGACCCGCAGCTCGTGCTGCCGTTCGGCCTGGGCCTGTACGTCGCCAAGATCACCGCGCTCGGCGGGGTGATGGTGCTGGTGGCGTCGACCGGCTGGCCGGGACTGATCCCGTTCGCGCTCGGCATCGCCGCGGGTGTCGTGGTGTGGACCGGTGTGCACGTCTGGTGGCTCACGACCGTCCATGCCCGACGGATGTCGCGCTGAGGCGTCCCACCCTTCGGGCGACGCGCGGTTCTGTCCGCGATCGGTCATTCTCTCAGTGGCGGGGGAGGAGTACCGTGCCTCCAGACGACTTCGCCCGCCCGTGTCCCACACAACCAGGTTGTGCGGGGGGTGAGGCACAGCCTCTTCTGCTCGACTGATATCGTTCGCCCCGTCATGGCCGGTGACCAGAAACCCCCCAGCACTGGCGGCCCGGGCGACGTTCCGTCCGGTGCCGGTCAGGGTTGGACCGCGCTCTCATACCTCATCGGGGGCATGCTCGTCTGGGGTTTCATCGGCTGGCTGGTCGACCGTTGGCTCGATACCGGCGGCGTCGCCACCGGTATCGGGGTCGTGCTCGGCATGGCCGGGGGGATCATCCTGGTCGTCCGCCGACTGGGCACGCCTACTTAGGAAGGGACGCGGTGTTCGGACAGGCGAACGTCCTGGCTCAGGGCCAGGCGGAATTCCCACCCAGTGTGGGGGACTTCTACCTGCCCAGCATCCTGCCCTGGGGTGCGGAGAACTCGTACTGGTTCACCAAGATCACGGCGATGGTGTGGATCGCCGTCGGCGTGCTGATCATCTTCTTCCTGGCCAGCTACCGGAACCCGCAGCTGGTGCCCACCAAGAAGCAGTGGTTCGCCGAGTCCATCTACGGCTTCGTGCGCAACAACATCGCGGTGGACATGATCGGGCACGCGGGGGTGCGGTTCGCGCCGTACTTCACCACGCTCTTCTGCTTCGTTCTGCTGACGAACTTCTTCGCGATCGTGCCGTTCTTCCAGATCTCGCCGAACTCGCACATCGCGTTCCCGGCCATCCTCGCCGTGATCAGCTACGTGCTGTTCAACTGGGTCGGCATCCGGCACCACGGCTTCGTGAAGTACTTCAAGAACTCTCTGGTCCCGCCGGCGCCCTGGTACATCCTGCCGCTGCTGATCCCGATCGAGTTCTTCTCGACGTTCCTGGTCCGGCCGTTCTCGCTGGCCGTCCGTCTCTTCGCGAACATGTTCGCCGGCCACATGCTCCTGCTGGTCTTCACGCTCGGCGGGTTCGCCATGCTCAGTGCGAACGCCTGGCTGGCGCCGGTCTCGGTGCTGTCCTGGACGATGACGATCGCGCTGACCTTCCTCGAGTTCCTGGTGATCTGTCTGCAGGCGTACGTCTTCACGGTGCTGACCGCCAGCTACGTGCAGGGCGCCCTCGCCGACGAGCACTGATCCGATCTTTCGCACCAACCGTTGTCGTCCCGCGTGACCGTCACGCGTGATAACCAGGAGGAACCAACCAATGGACATCTACGCCGCGGTAGAGGGCAGCACCGCCGCCATCGGCTACGGTCTCGCGGCCATCGGCCCGGGCATCGGCGTGGGCCTGGTCTTCTCGGCCTACATCCAGTCGACCGCCCGCCAGCCGGAGTCGTCCCGGATGACCCTTCCGTACGTCTGGATCGGCTTCGCCGTCATCGAGGCGCTGGCGCTGCTGGGCATCGCCTTCGGCTTCATCTGGGCCGGCTGAACCAGCCCCTTTGACCGGGAGGTTTTCCCATGTACTTCCTCGCCGCTGAGGGTGGTGAGACGACCCACAACCCGATCATCCCGCTCTGGCAGGAGATCGTGGTCGGCCTGGTCGCCTTCGGTGTCCTCTGCTTCGTGCTGATGAAGTTCGTCTTCCCGCGCATGGAGCAGACGTTCCAGGCCCGGGTGGACGCGATCGAGGGCGGCATCAAGCGCGCCGAGGCCGCGCAGGCCGAGGCGAACCAGCTGCTCGAGCAGTACCGGGCCCAGCTCGCGGAGGCGCGTACCGACGCCGCCAAGATCCGTGACGACGCCCGTGCCGACGCCGAGGGCATCCGCCAGGACATCCTCGCCAAGGCGCGCGAGGAGTCCGACCGGATCATCGCCGCCGGCAAGGAGCAGCTCGCCGCGGAGCGGGCCACCATCGTGCGTGAGCTGCGCACCGAGGTCGGCACCATCGCGGTGGACCTGGCCAGCAAGATCGTCGGTGAGTCGCTCGCCGACGAGGCGCGTCGCAAGGGCACCGTCGACCGGTTCCTGAGCGGTCTCGAGAGCACGGGGGCCCGCTGATGCAGGCCGCCAGCCGGGAGTCGTACTCCGCCGGGGCCGAGCGCCTCGACGCGTACGCCCGCGGCGCGGAGCCGTCGGCGGTGGCCTCCACCGCCGACGACATCCTCTCCGTCGCCGCCCTGCTGCGGCGGGAGCCGCGGCTGCGCCGGGCGCTGTCCGACCCGGCGCGCTCGGGTGAGGACCGCACCGCTCTGCTCACCGGGATCCTGAGCGGCAAGGTCGGCGCGGACGCGCTCGACCTGCTCACCGTGCTGGTCTCCGGTCGCTGGTCGGCCCCGTCGGAGCTGCTCGACGGCGTCGAGCGGCTCGGCGTGGAGGCGCTCCTGGCGAGCGCCGACTCGACCGGCGAGCTGGGCGAGGTCGAGGACGAGCTGTTCCGCTTCGGGCAGGTCGTCTCCGGCTCCGGCGAGCTGTCCAACGCGCTCTCCGACCCGATGGCCACTGTCGAGCGGCGGGCCGAACTGGCCCGGCAGCTGCTCGCCGGCAAGGCCCGGCCGGTCACCGTCCGCCTCGTCGAGGCCGCGCTCGCCGGCTTCGGGGGACGCTCCTTCACCGGTGCGCTCACCCGGCTGGTCGAGCTGGCCGCCGACCGGAGGGACCGTCAGGTCGCTTACGTGACCGTGGCGGCTCCGCTGAACGACGAGGAGGAGCGACGCCTCGGTGCCCGCCTCTCCCAGATGTACGGTCGGGAGGTGTCCGTCAAGCAGACGGTCGACCCCGACGTGCTCGGCGGAGTGCGCGTACGGGTCGGATCCGACCTGTACGACGGGACCGTCCTGCGCCGCCTCAACGAGACCCGCAACGCGCTCGCGAAGCGCTGACCAGCGTCTTAGCAGCCCTGATTCGACGCCATCGGACCGGTCGGTACTAGGTATCCCGGGCCCCTGATACTTAAGGAAGCAGAGGATGGCCGAGCTGACCATCTCGACGGAGGAGATCCGCGGCGCCCTGGAGCGCTACGTCTCCTCCTACACGGCCGACGTCTCCCGCGAGGAGGTCGGCACCGTCGCCGACGCCGGTGACGGCATCGCCCACGTCGAGGGTCTCCCCTCGACCATGACCAACGAGCTCCTGGAGTTCGAGGACGGCACGCTCGGCGTGGCGCTGAACCTCGACGTCCGGGAGATCGGTGTCGTCGTCCTCGGTGACTTCGGCGGGATCGAAGAGGGTCAGCGCGTCAAGCGCACCGGCCGGGTGCTCTCCGTGCCGGTCGGCGACGCCTTCCTCGGCCGCGTGGTCAACGCGCTGGGCGAGCCGATCGACGGCCTCGGCGACATCGCCAACGAGGGCTACCGCGAGCTGGAGCTCCAGGCCCCGAACGTGATGGCCCGCAAGTCGGTCGACGAGCCCCTCCAGACGGGCATCAAGGCCGTCGACGCGATGACCCCGATCGGCCGCGGCCAGCGCCAGCTGATCATCGGTGACCGCAAGACCGGCAAGACCACCGTCGCGCTGGACACCATCCTCAACCAGCGTGAGAACTGGCGCTCCGGCGACCCGAAGAAGCAGGTCCGCTGCATCTACGTCGCGATCGGCCAGAAGGCCTCCACCATCGCCTCCATCAAGGGGACGCTGGAGGAGGCGGGCGCGATGGAGTACACCACCATCGTCGCCTCCCCGGCCTCCGACCCGGCCGGCTTCAAGTACCTCGCCCCCTACACCGGCTCGTCCATCGGGCAGCACTGGATGTACGGCGGCAAGCACGTCCTGATCGTCTTCGACGACCTGAGCAAGCAGGCCGAGGCGTACCGCGCCGTGTCGCTGCTGCTGCGCCGCCCGCCGGGCCGTGAGGCCTACCCGGGTGACGTCTTCTACCTGCACTCGCGTCTGCTGGAGCGCTGCGCCAAGCTCTCCGACGAGCTGGGCGGCGGCTCGATGACCGGTCTGCCGATCATCGAGACCAAGGCGAACGACATCTCGGCGTTCATCCCGACCAACGTCATCTCCATCACCGACGGCCAGATCTTCCTCGAGACCGACCTGTTCAACCAGGGCGTCCGGCCGGCCATCAACGTCGGCACCTCGGTCTCCCGGGTCGGTGGCGCCGCGCAGGTGAAGCCGATGAAGAAGGTCGCCGGCTCGCTGCGGCTGAACCTGGCCCAGTTCCGCGAGCTGGAGGCGTTCGCCGCCTTCGCCTCCGACCTGGACCGGGCCTCCCGGGCCCAGCTGGACCGCGGTTCCCGCCTGGTCGAGCTGCTCAAGCAGCCGAACTACTCGCCGTACCCGGTGCAGGAGCAGGTCGTCTCCGTCTGGGCCGGCACCGAGGGCAAGCTGGACGACGTCCCGGTCGGCGAGGTCCGCCGCTTCGAGTCCGAGTTCCTCCAGTACCTCCGGCACAAGCACGAGGGCGTCCTGGCCGGGATCGCGGACAACAAGTGGGACGACGAGATCATCTCCTCGCTCGACTCCGCGATCGCCGAGTTCAAGCAGGTCTTCCTGGGCAAGGAGGACGAGGTCCGGGTCAACGACGCGCCGGCCAAGCCGCTGGAGGGCGAGGAGACCCGCGAGACGGTGACCCGCTTCCGCGACGGCACCACCGACCGCCCGGCCGAGAGCTGATCCGATGGCCGCCCAGGTACGCGTTCTCCGGCAGCGGATCCGTTCCGCCAAGGGGATGAAGAAGATCACCAAGGCGATGGAGCTCGTCGCGACGAGCCGCATCGCCAAGGCCCAGGCCAAGGTTGCGGCGTCGCTGCCGTACGCCGAGGCGATCACCGGCGTGCTGACGGCGCTGGCCTCGAACGCGCGGATCGACCACCCGCTGCTCACCGCGCGCGAGCGGGTGCGGCGGGCGGGCGTCCTGCTGGTCACCGCCGACCGGGGCCTGGCCGGCGGTTACAGCTCGAACGCGATCCGGACCGCCGAGTCGCTGATCGCCCGCCTGCGTGCCGACGGCAAGGAGCCCGTGCTCTACGTCATCGGCCGCAAGGGCGTGGCGTTCTACCGGTTCCGCAACCGGCAGATCGCCGCCAGCTGGACGGGCTTCTCCGAGCAGCCGTCGTTCGAGGACGCCCGCGAGGTCGGTGAGACGCTGATCAAGGCGTTCACCGCCGGCGCGGACGACACCGACAACGACGCCGGCGCCGACGGGATCCTCGGCGTGGACGAACTGCACATCGTCTACACCGAGTTCAAGTCCCTGATGACGCAGAACCCGGTGACCCGGATCGTCGGGCCGATGCAGGTCGAGGACCGGCCCCGGTCCGAGGGCCTGCTGCCGGCGTACGAGTTCGAGCCGGAGCCGGAGTCGCTGCTCGACGCCCTGCTGCCGAAGTACATCAACACGCGGATCTACGCGGCGTTGCTGGAGTCGGCGGCCAGTGAGTCGGCCGCCCGTCGGCGGGCGATGAAGAGCGCCACCGACAACGCCGAAGAGATGATCGAGAAGTACACGCGTGAGATGAACTCGGCCCGTCAGGCCGGCATCACCCAGGAGATCAGTGAGATCGTCGGCGGCGCGAACGCGCTGGCCGCGTCGGGAAGTGAAGTGTGATGACTGTATCCGCAGTTGAGACCAAGACGGCCACGGGTCGCGTGGTCCGGGTCATCGGCCCGGTCGTCGACGCCGAGTTCCCGCGCGACGGCATGCCGGACCTGTTCAACGCCCTGCACGTCAACGTGACGCTCTCCGGCGGCGAGAAGACGCTGACCCTGGAGGTCGCCCAGCACCTGGGTGACAACCTGGTCCGCGCCATCTCGATGCAGCCGACCGACGGCCTGGTCCGCGGCACCGAGGTGCGCGACACCGGCGCGCCGATCAGCGTGCCGGTGGGCGACGCGGTCAAGGGCCACGTGTTCAACGCGATCGGCGAGTGCCTCAACCTCACCGAGGGCGAGACCATCCAGGCCGACGACCGGTGGGGCATCCACCGCAAGGCCCCGGCCTTCGCCGACCTGGAGCCGAAGACCGAGATGCTGGAGACCGGCATCAAGGTCATCGACCTGCTCGCCCCGTACGTCAAGGGCGGCAAGATCGGCCTGTTCGGCGGCGCGGGCGTGGGCAAGACGGTGCTCATCCAGGAGATGATCACCCGTGTGGCCCGGAACTTCGGTGGTACCTCGGTCTTCGCCGGCGTGGGTGAGCGCACCCGCGAGGGCAACGACCTCATCGCCGAGATGACCGAGTCGGGCGTCATCGACAAGACCGCGCTGGTCTACGGCCAGATGGACGAGCCGCCGGGCACCCGCCTGCGGGTCGCGCTGTCGGCCCTGACCATGGCGGAGTACTTCCGTGACGTGAAGAAGCAGGAGGTGCTGCTCTTCATCGACAACATCTTCCGCTTCACCCAGGCCGGTTCCGAGGTGTCCACGCTGCTCGGCCGTATGCCGAGCGCCGTGGGTTACCAGCCGACCCTGGCCGACGAGATGGGCGAGCTCCAGGAGCGGATCACCTCCGTCCGGGGCCAGGCCATCACCTCGATGCAGGCGATCTACGTGCCCGCCGACGACTACACCGACCCGGCGCCGGCCACCACGTTCGCCCACCTCGACGCGACCACCAACCTGGAGCGGTCGATCTCCGACAAGGGCATCTACCCGGCCGTGGACCCGCTGGCGTCCTCGTCCCGGATCCTCGCCCCGGAGTTCGTCGGCGAGGAGCACTTCGCCGTCGCCACCGAGGTGAAGCGGATCCTGCAGCGCTACAAGGACCTGCAGGACATCATCGCCATCCTCGGTATCGAGGAGCTCTCCGAGGAGGACAAGCTCACCGTCGGCCGCGCCCGCCGGATCGAGCGGTTCCTCTCGCAGAACACGTACGCGGCGGAGCAGTTCACCGGCGTGCCCGGCTCGACGGTCCCGATCGCCGAGACCATCGACGCCTTCCGCCGGATCAGCGAGGGGGAGTTCGACCACTTCCCGGAGCAGGCGTTCTTCATGTGCGGCGGCCTGGACGACCTTCGGGCCAAGGCCAAGGAGCTGATGGGCGAGGAGGGCTGAGAGCCCGCTCACAACCCACGAGGGCCGTCCCGGCGAAAGCCGGGGCGGCCTTCGCCTTTTCGGGCCACTCCACTACCAGATGCCCGGTTCTCCAGCAAGCAGTTCGCCGGATCGCGCGGTACCGTTCCTGACACGACTTCACATCCTGGCCGTTGATCTCTGCAACCAAACGGACCCCCGCGCCCGTCTTCCTACCCGTGGCGCGACGATTGGAGATGCTCGTGGGTGGTAAGGGCGGCGCGGATCGCGGCAAGCGGTCCATGTGGCGCGGCGTGCCCCGGTGGGCCCGCGTCTGCACGATCCTGGGCATCGTCATGGTGGTGCTCAGCGGCTCCGTGCTGATCGGCTCCCGCGCCCTCGTCGCCCGCTACGAGGGATCTGTCGGCAAGGCCGACCTCTTCGGTGACCAGGCCGCCGGCGCCAACGAGAAGAAGAGCGACATCAAGGGTCCGCTCAACATCCTGCTCGTCGGCGTGGACCCCCGGACCGCGACCGCCCGCCCGCTGGCCGACTCGATCATGGTTCTGCACGTGCCCGCCACCATGGACCGCGGCTACCTCTTCTCGCTCCCGCGCGACCTGCGGGTGGACATCCCGGAGTTCCCCAAGGCCGACTACTCGGGCGCCAACGACCGGCTCAACGCGGCCATGTCGCACGGCAGCAACGTGCCCGGACAGAACCCCAGCACCGCGCAGGGCTTCGAGCTGCTCGCCAAGACCGTGCAGGAGGTCACCGGCATCAAGCGCTTCGACGCCGGGGCGATCATCAACTTCAGCGGCTTCAAGAAGATCGTCGACGCGATGGGCGGCGTCGACATGTACATCGAGCGGGAGGTGCGCTCCGAGCACCTCCAGCCGGACGGCACGCCGCGCCAGCTCAAGCCCGGCGGCGGTGGCTACCTCGGACCCCAGGCGGTGTACGAGAAGGGCAACGCCCACCTCAAGGGCTGGCAGGCGCTGGACTACGTCCGGCAGCGCTACCCGAAGAACGGTGTGCCGGACGCCGACTACGGCCGGCAGCGGCACCAGCAGCAGTTCGTCAAGGCGATGGTGAGCCAGGCGTTCAGCGCCGACGTGGTGGCCAACCCGGTCAAGCTGGACCGGGTGCTGCGCGCGGCCGGGAAGTCCCTGGTGTTCAACGGCCGGGGCAACAGCGTCGTCGACTTCGGCCTGGCGCTGAAGGACATCCGGCCCGAGGCGATCGAGACGATCAAGCTGCCGGGCGGCCCGATCGGCAGCGGCAGCAACTACCGGGGCGAGCAACTGCTCGAGCCGGCGGAGGACTTCTTCACCGCCCTGCGTACCGAACAGCTCGACGCGTTCCTGCTGGAGCACCCCGACTTCAAGCAGAAGACCAAGTAGCCTGAGCGGGTGCGGGGCCATGGTGGTCCGGCTCTCACCACCCGCGTTGGGTGGGCTGCGGGGTCGCGACTAGACTTTCGGCAATCCGCCGCCGCAGCAAGGAGACAGCGTGGCACAGCAGCTTCACGTCGAGCTCGTAGCCGTCGAGGAGAAGGTCTGGACCGGCGAGGCCGAGATGGTCGTCGCCCGGACGACCGAGGGTGAGCTCGGTGTGCTGCCGGGGCACGCACCGCTGCTCGGCCAGCTCGCCGAACCCAGCCAGGTACGCATCAAGCAGGCCGGGGGCCAGCAGGTCGCGTACGACGTGGCCGGCGGCTTCCTGTCGGTGACCGGTGAGGGCGTCACGGTCCTCGCCGAGAGCGCAACCCCCGCCACCCCGGCCCGCTGAGCCGACCCGCCGATGGAGATCGTCGAAGGGATCGGAATCGGCGTCGCGATCGTCGTCGTCGCGCTTCTGATCCTCTTCATCCGGCGGGCCCTGTTCACGCGTAGCGGTGGCATCATCCGGCTGAGCGTCCGGGTCAACACGATCCTCGACGGTCGTGGCTGGTCACCCGGGTTCGGTCGCTTCGTGGGCGACGAACTCCGCTGGTACCGCATGTTCAGCTTCGCGCTGCGCCCCAAGCGGGTGCTCTCCCGCAAGGGGCTGGCGGTCGAGCGCCGTCGGCTGCCCGAGGGGCAGGAGCGCATGTCCATGCCCGTCGAGTGGGTGATCCTGCGCTGTACCAGCCACCACGCGCCGATCGAGATCGCCATGGCGCGATCCACCGTGACCGGATTCCTGTCCTGGCTCGAGGCCGCCCCACCCGGGGCGGTCTCGCCGCGTCTGGCCTCCCAGGACTGGCCCGCCGCCTGACCCCCACCCTCCCCGCCGCCCCTCCCCGGTTCACGGGGGCCGTGCCGGGGCGCCTCCGCTGACGCCGATCTTGGAGTTGTGGCGCCAGGAAATGCTGGCTTCGCACCGTTTCGCGAGGCACCACAACTCCAAGATCCCCGCACCCCTCCCCGGCGTCGCCCGCGATCTTGCACTTGGAGCCCCGGCAAACCTCGTAAGCGGGACGCACTGAGGGCTCGAACTGCAAGATCGCGCGGCCAGTCGTGCGAGCGCCCAGCGTCGTCGCGCTCCTCGCACCGAGCCGGCCCCGCTCGGGCCGACCCCTCTCGGGCCGACCTAGCTCGGGCCGACCCCGCTCGGGCCGACCCCGCTCGGGCCGACCTAGCTCGGGCCGACCTCGCCCTGCGTCGGTCCCGCCCAGGCCGGCTCTGACCGGCCAGCCCCGCCTGGGTCGGGTCGATCATGAACTTGGCGGCATTTGGTGTCCGGTTTGTCGTCGCTAACCTCATGATCGACGGCCCTGGGCGGGTGGTGGTGCCATCCGTGCACGCGAGCCCGCCCCACGCGCCCTCCGCCGCCTCGGCGACCGAGCCAGCCGTAGATCTTGGTACGAAACGGCCTCTATGAGGGCACTTTCGTACCAAGATCTACGACTGTTCCTGGAATGCGGACATGTGTCTCAAGTGACGGGAGACGGTACTGGCGGAGGGCTCCGAGGGGCTCTGAGGCGCGGGGGTCGGGGGTTGGGAGTGCCGGGCAGCATTGCCGGTTCGGCGTGTGGGTGTGGTGCCGGGTCCGGGCGTGTGGGTGGGGTGTCCGGTTCGGGGGTGGTGGGCGGCACTCTGACGGCGGAATCGTCGGCGGGTGCCGGGCGTTGTAACCGGGTGAACGACCGAGCACCGGCCGCGCCGCCGAGCGAGGCGGTGCTGGCTGTGGGAACAGACCCAGGGCCCTGGTCGTTGAGCATGGTTCCGACGACGTGAACCCCCGCGCCGCGCCCCGTGGCGGCGCGAGATCGGCCCGGGAATGATGCCGGGTGGCGGGTCGTTGGACATGCTTGCGGCGC
>NZ_JBMVFV010000022.1:0-77534 GCF_049538395.1 Micromonospora sp. AB353
TAATAAGGGGCCCTTCCTCTACCGCAGGCGTTAAAAAGGGGCCCTTCCTTACACCCAGGCTCAGCGGCCCTGGTTGGCGACGGCGGCGGCAGCAGCCTTCGCCGCGTCCGGGTCCAGGTACGTCCCGCCGAGCACCTGCGGACGCAGGTCGGCGTCCAGGTCGTAGCGCAGCGGGATGCCGGTGGGGATGTTCAGCTTGGCGATCGCGTCGTCGGAGATCTGGTCGAGGTGCTTGACCAGGGCGCGCAGCGAGTTGCCGTGCGCCGCCACCAGCACCGTCCGGCCGGCCAGGATGTCCGGCACGATCGAGTCGTACCAGTAGGGCAGCATCCGTTCGACGACGTCCTTGAGGCACTCGGTGCGCGGCATCAGCTCGGTCGGCAGGAGCGCGTACCGGGGGTCGCCGACCTGCGACCACTCGTCGGCGTCGTCGATCGGCGGCGGCGGTGTGTCGTACGAGCGGCGCCAGAGCATGAACTGCTCCTCGCCGTACTCGTCGAGGGTCTGCTTCTTGTCCTTGCCCTGTAGGGCGCCGTAGTGGCGTTCGTTGAGCCGCCACGACCGGCGCACCGCGATCCAGTGCCGGTCGGCGGCGTTCAGCGCCAGTTCGGCGGTGCGGATGGCTCGGCGCATCAGGCTCGTGTGCACCACGTCCGGCAGCAGGTCGTGCTCGCGCAGCAGTTCGCCGCCGCGCCGCGCCTCGGCCTCTCCCTTGGTGGTCAGGTCGACGTCGACCCAGCCGGTGAAGAGGTTCTTGGCGTTCCAGTCGCTCTCGCCGTGCCGCAGCAGGACCAGCGTCCCGACGGTGGGCCCCTCGCTCGCAGTCATGCCGATCATCCTGCCGTACGGCGCGGGCGGACACGCGGCGACCTGTGGTGACGACCACCACGTGGAAAACCTGATGACCCAGACTCCGGCCCGGCACTAGGTTGTAAGGCGTCTTAAAGAGATCGGTCATTACCATTCGGGGGGCGTCGGGATGCGGACGGTACGGGGCTGGTTCCAGGACACGGCGGGTGGCCTGCCACGGACGTTCTGGTACCTCTGGGCCGGCACGCTGATCAACCGGCTCGGCTCGTTCGTCCTGATCTTCCTGGCCATCTACCTGACCCAGGAACGCGGCTTCTCCGCCTCCCAGGCCGGACTGGTGATCGGCCTCTGGGGCGCCGGCGGCGCGGTCGGCACCACCATCGGCGGCACCCTGACCGACCGCTGGGGACGGCGGCCCACGCTGCTCGTCGCGCACGTCGGCGCGGCGGGCATGATGATCGCGCTGGGCCTCGCCCGGCCGCTCTGGGCGGTCGCCGTGGGCGCGCTGCTGCTCGGCGCGTTCGCCGAGGCGGCCCGTCCGGCCTTCGGCGCGATGATGGTCGACGTGGTGCCGGACAAGGACCGGCTGCGCGCCTTCTCGCTGAACTACTGGGCGATCAACCTCGGCTTCGCCTGCGCCGCCGTACTCGCCGGCTTCGCCGCCCAGGGCAGCTACCTGCTGTTGTTCCTGGTGAACGCCACCACCACACTCGTGACTGCGCTCATCATCTTCGCCAAGGTCGGCGAGACCCGCGGCCCGGTCACCGCGCTCGGAGTCAAGGGGATGCCCGCGCCGGCCGGGGCGCTGCGCACCATCCTCGCCGACCGGGTGTTCCTCGGCTTCGTCGCGCTCAACCTGCTCGCCGCGCTGGTGTTCCTCCAGCACATCTCGATGCTGCCGATCGCGATGGGCGACTCCGGGCTCAGCCCCGCCACGTACGGCTCGGTGATCGCGCTGAACGGCGTGCTCATCGTGGTCGGCCAGCTGTTCGTACCCCGGGTCATCAAGGGCCGCAGCCGCTCGCACGTGCTGGCGCTCGCGGCGCTGGTGATGGGCGCCGGGTTCGGGCTCACCGCGTTCGCCGACACGGTCTGGCTCTACGGCCTGACCGTGCTGATCTGGACCGTCGGCGAGATGCTCAACTCGCCGTCGAACGCCACCCTGATCGCGGAGCTGTCCCCGGCCGCGCTGCGCGGCCGCTACCAGGGCGTCTTCTCGCTGTCCTGGCAGCTCGCCGGCGCCGCCGCGCCGATCCTCGGCGGCCTGGTCCGCGAGCACGCCGGCAACAGCACGCTCTGGCTCGGCTGCGCGGGCATCGGCGTCGTGGCGGCGGTCGCCCACCTGATCTCCGGCCCGGCCCGGGAGCGCCGCGCGGTCGCGCTGCGCGCCGTGGGCACGCCCGTCACGCCGGTCACCGCCACCGCCGCCCCGGCGCCCGAGGCGGGCGAGGCCGCGGCGACCGCACCCGCCACGCCGGTCCGGGCCGGTTCCTGAGTACGCCCCGACGCAGCCGCCCCGAGGGCTGCGGATACGGTACGGGACGGAATCGGTAAGGAAACCTTCCTGGAGGACTGGTGCACGGCCTGCGGCGCTGGTGGGACGACACGGCCGGCGGACTGCCGGCCACGTTCTGGTACCTCTGGTCCGGCCTGCTGATCAACCGGGCCGGCGCGTTCGCGCTGCTGTTCCTGTCGCTCTACCTGACCGCCGCGCGGGGCGCACCGCCGTCGCTGGCCGGGTTGGTGGTCGGCGCGTACGGGATCGGTGGTGCGGCCGGCACGCTGCTCGGCGGTGTGCTGGCCGACCGGTGGGGACGGCGGGCCACGCTGCTCGCCGCCCACCTGGCCGCCGCCGCCCTGATGACGGCGCTGGCGTTCAGCACGCACCTGGCGGCGATCGCCGTACTCGCCACGCTGGTCGGGGTGGCGCACTCGATGCCCAGCCCGGCGTTCGTGGCCGCCATCGTGGACGTGGTGCCCGAGGCGCGCCGCTCCCGCGCGTTCAACCTGCAGTTCTGGGCGTTCAACCTGGGCATGGCGGTGGCGTCGCTGCTGGCCGGGATCCTCGCCGAGGCGAGCTTCACGGCGCTGTTCCTGGTCGACGCCGGAGCCACGCTGGCGGCGGCGGTGGTGATCGCGCTGAAGGTGCCGGAGACGCTCACCCGGCGGCCGGCGCTCACGCCACGGGCGGTGGTGGGACGCCGTCCCGGGCTGCACACCGCGCTCACCGACCGCACGTTCCTGGTGTTCGTCGGGCTGACGTTCCTGCTGGCCGTGCTGACCATGCAGACCTCCACGATCATGCCGCTGGCGATGCGCGAGGACGGTCTGCGCCCGTCGGCGTACGGACTGGTGGTGGCGCTCGGCGGGGCGCTCATCGTGGTCGGGCAGTTGTTCGTGCCCCGGCTCATCGAGCCGTACCGAAAGTCGAGCGTGCTGGCCGTCTCCACCGGCCTGATGGCGCTCGGGTTCGGCGCGCTGACGGTGGCCGACGGGCTGCCGCTCTACCTCGGCGCGGCGGTGGTCTGGACGGTCGGGCAGATGCTCGCCGCGCCGCCGAACGCCCAGATCAACGCGGACCTCGCACCGCCCGAGCTGCGCGCCCGCTACCAGTCGGTGTTCTACCTGACGTTCCCGGCGGCGTCGTTCGTGGCGCCGGCGTTCGGCGGGCTCAGCCTGGAACACCTCGGCGAGCGGCACTGGCTGGTGGTGGGCGCGCTCGGCCTGCTGGCCGCCGCCGGGCACCTGCTGGCCGGGCCGCGCCGGGAGCGGCGGGTGGCCGCGCTGCGGGCCGCGGCGGCGGAACCGGTGACGTCCGCCCGCTGACGGGCTCGGAAGATGACAACGGCAGAGCGCCCACCCCGACCCCCGTCGAGATGGGCGCTCGTACCGTACGCCCGGCGGCGGCGGGCGACACTCACCCCCGTAAGCGTCGCCCGCTCGCGCCGCCGGTTCCACGGGCGGCACCGTCCCCCAACGGTGTGCTCCACCCGATCTTCGCGTCTCGCCTGCGCGGATCTGATCGATCCACCGCTCCCCCGAACGAAAACAAGCGTGACGCGGTGCAATAAAGTTAGTTCGCCCGGATTCCGGATTCAACCCAGAACGCTGTCTTGCCCGTCACAGCACCCGGGTCGGAAACCCGGCTGTCCGTGTCGTCGTCCCTGGAATGGCAAACACGGCGTTCCCGCCGGCCATTCCCGTAAACCTCAGCCGTCCTCGCGATTCGGGTTCTCGGTCCGGAAGAAGTTGCTCTGCCGGCCGTCCCGCATCTGCTCCTGGTAGATCAGGTTCAGCCGCCGCAGGTCGAACGTGCGGAACCAGTCGTCCCAGGTGATCTCGCGGATCCGGCTGCTCTCCCGGTACCCGGGGATGTTGAACGTCAGCACCCCGGCCCGGCCCTCGCGCTCGGTACCCGCGATGGTGGCGGGCTTCGCGCCCCGCGCCCGCGCCCAGCGCTGGATCACCTCGTGGTTCCGGGTGACCAGGCTCCGGCCCGGACGCTCCGGCCGGTCCGCGAGCGACGTGATGAGCTGCGACGATCCGATCGACCGGCTGGACGCCGGCCCACGGGTCGGCGCGGCCTGCGCGCCCGGCGCCTTCCGGGCCGGTGCCGCCTTGGCCCGCACCGGGGCCGCCTTGGCGCGCGAAGGAGCGGCCTTGGCCCTCGACGGAGTCGCCTTCGCCCGCGACGGGGCTGCCTTCGCCCGAGCGGGCGCGGCCTTCGCCCGAGCCGACGTCGCCTTGGCCCGAGCCGAGGTCGCCTTGGCGCGGGCGGGCGCCGCCTTGCGCGTACCCGTCGCCTTGGCCCGGGCGCCGGTGGCGCGTGCGGCCGGCGCGGCCTTCGCCGGCGACGTGGCGCTCCGGCGGGCCGACGTGGTCCGCTTCGCCGCAGTCGTCTTCTTCGCGGCGGTGCTCTTGCGGGTCGCCGACGGCCGACCGGCCGGGCCGGTGCTCCGCCGGGCGGCACCGCCCTCCCCGCGCATCGTTCGCGCCAGGGTCTTCACCAGTTCCGGCTTCCGCAGCGCGGAGATCCCGGAGACCCCGCGCCGCTTGAGCTGGCTGCGGAGGTCGTCCACCTTCATCCGGGAGATCGCCGACTCCGACACCCTCGGGGTGTTCGGCGTCTGATTGCCGGTTTGCCGCTTGGTCCGGGTCGCAGTCGTGCCGCGACCTGAGCTGTTGCGCTGAGCCATGGGACACGCTCCTCGACAGTCCGTCCTCGGCCCGCGGTGGGTCCCAGTGCTCCGCACCGCGCGGGGCGGCATACCCGTCAGGAGGACTCCGAACCTCCGGCGGACGATCCGGCAGCGGCGGAAGGCTCGAAGAGGTGCGCGAACGCGGCCAGGTTCGCTGTCGACTCGCCGCGCTTGACCCGCCACTCCCACTCCCGGCGGATGGCGGTGCCGAACCCGATCTCCAGCATGCTGTCGAACGACTCGTCCGCGTACGTCAGCACGGAACCGAGCAGCCGGTCCAGCTCGTCGGCGTCGATCCCGGCCAGGTTGACCCGCCCGGTCAGGTAGACGTCGCCGACCGCGTCGATGGAGAACGAGACGCCGTACATGCGGGCGTTGCGCTGGAGCAGCCACGCCCACAGCTCCTCGCGGCGCTCGTCCGGCTGGCGCATCACGAACGCCTCGACCCGCAGCGCGTGCTCACCCACGATCAGGTTGCAGATCGTCTTCAGCTTGTGCGTGCCGGGCAGCGTCACCGCGTACGACGCCTCGCCGGTGGACTCCCACTCCAGCTCGCGCTCCGCGCAGACGGACTCGATCAGCGCGGCGACCTCACTCCTGCGGCTCATCGCACCCACTCTACGACCGGCGTACCGGGGCCGCCCGGTGGCCGCTGGCGATCACCAGGAGCACAGCGCGGCCGGTTCGCCGAGCCGCCGCGCCAGCCGGGCCCGGTGCTCGGTGATCGCCTCCCCGTAGACAGCGAGCAGGCCGGAGGCGGTGCGGTGCCAGGAGAAGTCCCGGGCGTGCCGCTCGGCGCCGCGGCCCAGCGCGGCACGGCGTACCGGATCGGGCAGCAGGCGGGCCAGCGCGCGGGCCCAGTCGACCGGGTCGTGCCCGTCGATGAGCATGCCGCTGACGCCGTCGCGTACCGCCGTCACCAGGCCGCCCACGGCGGCGGCCAGCACCGGCGTGCCGCACGCCTGGGCCTCCAGCGCGACCAGGCCGAACGACTCGTTGTGCGACGGCACCGCGACCAGGTCGGCGGCGCGGTAGAGGGCGGGCAGGTCCGCGCCGGTCTGCGGCGGGAGGAAACGCACCCGGTCGGCGATGCCGAGCGCGTGCGCCAGCTCGATCAGGGCGGTGGGCCGGTCCAGGCCGCTGCCGCTGGGCCCGCCGCAGATCACCACGGTCAACTCGTCGGCCAGCGCCGGATCCCGCTCGCGCAGCGCGGCGGCGGCGCGCACCAGCACGTCCGGCGCCTTCAGCGGCTGGATCCGGCCGACGAACGCGACCACGTAACCGTCGGTCGGCAGGCCGAGCCGGCGGCGCGCGGCCCGGGTCGCGGCGTCCCGGTCACCCACCGCGGGACGGAACCGGTCCAGGTCGACGCCGGGTTCCACGATCGCCACCCGGTCCGGCTCGGCCGCGTACCGGTCGAGCAGGTCGCGGGCCTCCACCCGGGTGTTGGCGACCAGCCGGTCCGCCTCGGTGACCACCTGCTCCTCGCCGATCACCCGGGCCTTCGGCTCGGGACGGTCCCCGGCGGCCAGGCGGGCGTTCTTGACCTTGGCCAGGGTGTGCGCGGTGTGCACCAGCGGTACGCCCCAGCGCTCCTTGGCCAGCCAGCCGACCTGGCCGGAGAGCCAGTAGTGCGAGTGGATCAGGTCGTAGTGGCCCGGCGGACGGGCCGCCTCGGCCCGCAGCACCCCGGCGGTGAAGGCGCAGAGCTGACCGGGGAGTTCCTCCTTGGTCAGCCCCTCGAGCGGCCCGGCGGTGACGTGCCGGACGGACACCCCGGGCGCCACCTCGACCACCGGGGGCAGGTCACCGGCGGTGGCCCGGGTGAAGATCTCCACCTCGACGTCGGCCTCGGCCAGCCGCCGGGCCACCTCAAGGATGTAGACGTTCATGCCGCCCGCGTCACCGGTGCCGGGCTGGTGCAGCGGCGACGTGTGCACCGACAGGGTGGCGATACGGCGGGGCCGCGGCCACGGAAGGGCACCTCGCTGACGACCGACACCGGTGTGCAAATCCGCCACGTCCGCTCCCTCTGTCACGGTTGATGCCGTCCCGCACGACCGGCGCTTCTCGGTCAACCCGTGTGCCGGATGTCATCTTCCCCATCGGGGTACGGAAATGCTTTCCGCCGGGTCCCGGGCGTGACGGACCTCATCCCGCCGCACGGCCCGGCGGCGGGAGACAATGTCCGGATGACTTCAGTCGCCATCGTCACCGGGGCGTCCAGCGGGATCGGCGCGGCCACCGCCCGCCGGCTCGCCGCCGAGGGATTCCACGTGCTGGCCGCCGCCCGGCGTACCGACCGGCTGGCCGCGCTGGTCGCCCAGATCGAGGCGGCCGGCGGCGCGGCGACAGCGGTGGCCTGCGACGTGACCTCGGACGAGTCGGTGGCCGGCCTGGCCGCCGCCGCCGAGGCCGCCCCCGGGCCGGTCACGCTGCTGGTGAACAACGCCGGCGGCGCCCGCGGCCTGGACCCGGTCGAGACCGCCGACGTGGGCGACTGGCAATGGATGTACGACGTCAACGTGCTCGGCACGCTGCGCGTCACCAAGGCGCTGCTCCCGGCGCTGGAGCGCTCCGGCGCCGGCACGGTCGTGATCGTCAGCTCCACCGCCGGGCACGTGGTCTACGAGGGCGGCGGCGGCTACACGGCCGCCAAGCACGCGCAGACCGCGATCGCCGGCACGCTCCGGCTGGAGCTGTGCGGCCGCCCGGTCCGGGTGATCGAGATCGACCCCGGCATGGTGAAGACCGAGGAGTTCGGCCTGGTCCGCTTCGGCGGTGACACCGACCGGGCCGAGGCGGTCTACGCCGGAGTCGCCGAACCGCTGGTGGCCGACGACGTCGCCGACTGCGTGGCCTGGTGCGCGACCCGCCCGCAGCACGTCAACATCGACCAGCTCGTGGTCCGGCCGCTGGCCCAGGCCGCGCAGCACAAGGTGCACCGGACGTCCTAATGGAGCGTCCGCTCGGCGTGGCCACCCGGGGCACCACCAACCCCAACCGGCTCCGGCGGGTGGACAACTGGATCGTCGAGACCTGCGGCGACGCGCTGCGCGCCGCCGCCGACCCGCTCGTGGTGGACCTGGGCTACGGCGCCACCCCGGTCACCCCGGTCGAGCTGCGCGCGCGGCTGGCCGCCGGCGTCCGCGCCGACGTGCGGGTGGTCGGCCTGGAGATCGATCCGGTACGCGTCGCCGACGCCCTGCCCGCCGCCGACCCGCCCGGGCTGACGTTCGCCAGGGGCGGCTTCGAGCTGGCCGGACTGCGTCCCGCGCTGGTACGGGCGTTCAACGTGCTCCGCCAGTACGACGAGAGCGAGGTGGCCGACGCCTGGCACACCGTCACCGGGCGGCTCGCGCCGGACGGGCTGCTGGTCGAGGGCACCTGCGACGAGCTGGGACGGCTCGGCTCCTGGGTGCTGCTCGACGCCACCGGACCGCGCACGCTCACCCTGTCGGCGAAGCTGACCACGCTGGAGAGCCCTGCCACGCTCGCCGAGCGGCTGCCGAAGGCGCTGATCCACCGCAACGTGCCGGGTGAACGCGTCCACGACCTGATCGAGGCGCTGGAGCAGGCGTGGCGCTCGGCCGCCGGCTACGCCCCGTTCGGCCCCCGGCAGCGCTGGTTGCGGACGGTCGAGGCGGTGAAGGAGTCAGGCTGGCCGATCCAGGACACCCCCCGCACGTGGCGCCACGGCTACCTGACACTCCCCTGGCCCGCCGTAGCTCCCCGCTGACCCACCCGCCACCCCGCCGCCCGCCCGCGCCCGCCGCCCCGCCCCGCCCCGCCGATCTTGGACTTGTGGCGCCTCGAATGCCCGGTAAGCGCATTTCACGAGGTGCCACAACTCCAAGATCGGCAGAACCACCCTCCCGCGGAGCCCTCCCCGGACCATCGGCGCGTTGATCGCCGGGGCGAGGGGGGTCAGATGGTGCAGTTGATGAGGACGGGCTCGGGGTGGAGGGTTACGCCGAAACGGGACTGGACGCCGTCGCGGATCTCGCGCGCCAGCGCCACCAGCGCGGCCGTACTGGCGGTGCCGGAACGGTTCGTGAGCGCCAGCGTGTGCTTGCTGGAGATGGCGACGCCCTCCGGGCCCGCGTACCCCTTGCCGAACCCGGCCTTGTCGATCAGCCACGCCGCGCTGACCTTCACCGCGCCGTCGGCACCCGGCCAGTGCGGCGGCTCCCCCACGTCGGCGGCGCGTTCCCGCATCTGCTCGAACACCTCGCCCGGCAGCACCGGGTTGGTGAAGAACGAGCCCACCGACCAGGTGTCCGGGTCGGCCGGGTCGAGCACCATGCCCTTGCCGGCACGCAGCTTGCGCACTGTGGCGCGGGCGTCGGCGAGCGGCACCCGGTCGCCCACCTCGACGCCGAGCGCCCGGGCCAGTTCGGCGTAGCGGACCGGGCCGGACAGCGGGGACCGGGTGAGCCGGAAGTCGACGGTGAGCACCACCCAGCGGTCGCTGTACTTGAAGATGCTGCCGCGGTAGACGAACCCGCAGTCGGCGGCCGGGATGCGGACCACCCGGCGTTCCGTCCGGTCGTACGCCTCGACGGCGACGATCGTCTCGGCCACCTCCTGGCCGTACGCGCCGACGTTCTGGATCGGGGTCGCGCCGGCCGAGCCGGGGATGCCGGAGAGGCACTCCAGCCCGGACCAGCCGTGCTCGACGGTGGCGGCGACGAGGTCGTCCCACGGCTCGCCGGCTTCGACACGTACCGTGACGGTGTCGCCGTCCTCGGCCACGGCCCGGAACCCCCGGGAGCGGACGAGCACGACGGTGCCGGGGAAGCCCTGATCGCCGATCACGACGTTGCTGCCGCCGGCCAGCACCAGGACGGCCTGCTCGCGGGCTTCCGCTTCCTGCACCTTCAGCACGATCTGGGTGGCGTCCTCGGCGGTCTCCAGCCGCCCGGCGGGTCCGCCGAGCCGGAGCGTGGTGTAGCGCGCCAGGGTGGCCGGATCGGTCGGTTCACCGGCAGTAGCCGGTTCGGCGTAGACGTCTGACACGCCTTTCACCCTAGGCTGAGGGGTAGCCGGAGCACCCACTGGTGGCCCGGTCACCCCCGGGAGGATGGCGATGAGCAGACTGCACCACACGAAGGACTTCTGGATCGGCGCGCTGCGTACGGAGGGCCCCGCCTTCGCCGCGGCGGTGGCCGAGGCGCCGCCCGAGACACCCGTGCTGTCCTGTCCCGGCTGGACTGTCACCGACCTCGCTCATCACCTGACCCGCGTGTACGTCTGGGCGGGCACCGTGTTGTCCACGGGCGGCACCACGCGCCCGGAGCGGCACGACCCGGAGCCGCCGGCGGGTCTGACCGCGGCGCAGTGGTACGCGCAGGAGTACGAGCGGATCACCGCGCTGCTGGAGGCGACGGATCCGGAGGCGCCGGCCTGGAACTTCGCGCCCCAGCCGAAGAAGGCGGCCTTCTGGCCGCGCCGGATGGCGCACGAGACGGCCGTGCACCGCTGGGACGCCCAGCTCGCGATCGGTGCGGGTGATCCGATCGAGGCGAAGCTCGCGGCCGACGGGGTGAGCGAGGTACTGGACACCTGGCTGCCGGCGGGACGGCGGGTGCAGCCCGGGCAGTGGCGCGGCGTGGTGCAGTTGAACGCGACCGACGCGGCGCAGGAGTGGTACCTGCGGTTGCGGGGTGAGGGGGTCGCGCTGCTGGACACCGCGACGATCCTCGACCACGACGACCACCGCGCGCGGGCGCAGGTGTCGGGTACGGCGAGCGACCTGTTGCTGGCGCTGATGGGCCGGATCAGCTTCGACGCGCTGGACGTGGCGGGCGACCCGGCCCTGCTGGGGGGCCTGCGGGTCGGCTGACGACGGGCACCGGACGGAGAGGGGCGGCGGCCGTCCCTCTCCGTTTCTTTTCGAACAGCTCTGAGAGCGCTCTCTTGACAAGGTCCGGGACCCTCCACCACGCTGTCGTGAGAGCGCTCTCTTAGTTCCGGAACCGCCTTCCACCACCCGTTTCGACGACCCCGAGAGGTCAGGACAGCATGCTCACCTTCACGCGCCGCCGCCTGGCGGCGGTTGCAGTGGTCGCCGCCACCGCGCTGCTCGGCACCACCGCCTGCGGCGGCGGCGACGATGCCGCCGCCGACGGGCCGATAACGCTCACCGTCGACGTCTTCGGCCAGTTCGGTTACGCCGATCTCTACCAGGAGTACATGGCCAGCCACCCCGGCGTGAAGATCGTCGAGCGCGGCACCGGCGGCAACCTCGACGAGTACTCCCCGAAGCTCACCCAGTGGCTCGCCGCGGGCAAGGGCGCCGGTGACGTGGTCGCCATCGAGGAGGGCCTGCTCGTCGAGTACAAGGCCAACCCGCAGAACTTCGTCAACCTGCTCGACCACGGCGCGGCCGACCTGAAGGGCAACTTCCTCGACTGGAAGTGGAACCAGGGCCTCACCGCCGACGGCAAGCAGCTCATCGGCCTCGGCACTGACGTCGGCGGCATGGCGATGTGCTACCGCACCGACCTGTTCGCCAAGGCCGGTCTGCCCACCGACCGGGAGGCCGTGTCCAAGCTCTGGCCCACCTGGCAGGACTACATCAAGGTCGGCGAGCAGTTCACCGCGAAGAAGACCGGCGCGTCGTTCCTGGACGCCGCGACCAACACGTTCAACACGATCCTGCTCCAGACCGCCGGCAACAGCAGCGGCTACAGCTACTACGACACCGGCAACAACCTGGTCGTGGGCAGCAACCCGGCGGTGAAGCAGGCGTACGACACCACGATGGACATCATCGACTCGGGGCTGTCCGGCAAGTACGGCTCCTGGTCCGAGGAGTGGGTGTCGGCGTTCAAGCAGTCGAAGTTCGCCACCATCGCCTGCCCGGCCTGGATGACCGGCGTGATCGAGGGCAACGCGGGCGCCGCCGCCAAGGGCAAGTGGGACATCGCCCAGATCCCCGGCAACGGCGGCAACTGGGGCGGCTCGTTCCTCGCCGTGCCGAAGCAGAGCAAGCACCAGGCCGAGGCGATCGAGCTGGCCAAGTTCCTGACCAGCGCCAAGGGTCAGATCGGCGCGTTCAAGGCGAAGGGTCCCCTGCCCTCTTCGCCGCAGGCGCTGGAGGACCCGGCGATCATCGACTCGAAGAACGCCTACTTCTCCGAGGCGCCGGTCGGGAAGATCTTCGCCGAGGGCGCCAAGAGCCTGAAGCCGGTCTACATGGGACCGAAGAACCAGGCCGTACGCACCGAGGTCGAGAACGCCGTCCGCAGCGTCGAGCTGGGCAAGCGCTCACCGGAGCAGGGCTGGACCGACGCGGTCGCCAACGCCGAGAAGGCCGCCGCCAAGTAACCCGAGCAGCGCGTGCGGGCGGCCACCCGGCCACGGGGGCCGCCCGCACGGCGGAAAGGAGTCCCGGGTCATGGCCGTCCAGCTCGACGCCCGCCCGCCGGTCGCACCGGCACCCCGCCCCACCCGTCCCGGCCTGGGCAACCGGCTCAGCCGGATCGACACCAAGTACTCGCCGTACCTGTTCATCGCCCCGTTCTTCCTGCTGTTCGGCGTCTTCGGGGCGTACCCGCTGGCGTACACGTTCTGGGTCTCGCTGCACGACTGGGACCTGCTCGGCGCCGAGCACCCGTTCATCGGCTTCGACAACTACACGCAGCTGCTCGCCGACTCGGACTTCTGGCACTCGGTGGTCAACACGCTGGGCATCTTCGTGATCTCCACGGTGCCCCAGTTGCTCGCCGCGCTCTGGCTGGCCAACCTGCTCAACCGGCAGTTGCGCGCCCGGACCACCTGGCGGATGGCGGTGCTGATCCCGAACGTCACCTCGACCGCCGCCGTGGCGATCGTGTTCGCGGTGCTGTTCGGCCGCGAGTTCGGGATGATCAACTGGCTGCTCGACCACGTCGGGATCAACGCCATCGACTGGAAGGCGAACCGGTTCGCCGCGTGGGTCGCCATCTCCACCATGGTCGACTGGCGCTGGACCGGCTACAACGCGCTCATCTTCCTGGCCGCCATGCAGGCCATCCCCCGCGACCTGTACGAGTCGGCGGCGATCGACGGCGCCGGCCGGGCCCGCCAGTTCTGGTCCATCACGGTGCCGCTGCTCAAGCCGACGATCATCTTCGCGGTCATCATCTCCACCATCGGCGGCCTCCAGCTCTTCACCGAGCCGCGGATGTTCAACTCCGGCACCAACGCGATCCGCGGCGGGCCGCTGCGGGAGTCGCAGACGGTGACCATGTACATGTTCGAGAACGCCTTCGCGCCGCACTACAACTTCGGCTACGGCTCCGCCGTCGCCTGGCTGCTCTTCGCCCTGATCGCTGTGGTCGCGGCGATAAACGTCCTGCTCCTGCGCCGGCTCGGCGGCGGCTCCCGCAAGGAGGTCTCCCGATGACCCGCCTCTGGTCGGCCAGCCGGCTCACCTACCTGGCGCTGACGCTCTCCGCCGTCCTGTCGATCTTCCCGATCTACTGGATGTTCGTGGTGGCCAGCCGGACCAGCGACACGATGGGCCAGGTGCCGCCGCCGCTCACCCCGGGCGGCAACCTCGGCGCCAACATCGCCCGGCTGTTCGACAACACCGACGCGTACTTCCTGACCGGCCTGATCAACTCGGCGATCGTGGCCACCACAGTCACGATCTCGGTGGTGTTCTTCTCCACGCTGGCCGGGTTCGCGTTCGCCAAGCTGCGCTTCCGCGGGCGCAACGCGCTGCTGCTGGTCATCGTCGCCACCATGATGGTCCCCACCCAGCTCGGCGTGATCCCGCTCTACCTGCTCATGACGAAGCTGAACTGGAACGACAGGCTGCCCGCCGTGATCGTGCCGGCGCTTGTCACCGGCTTCGGCGTGTTCATGATGCGCCAGTACGCCGGCCAGGCCGTGAGCACCGAGCTGATCGAGGCGGCCCGGATGGACGGCTGCAACACCGCGCGGATCTACTGGAACGTGGTGCTGCCCGCGCTGCGCCCGGCCGCCGCCGTCCTCGGCCTGCTCACGTTCATGACCACCTGGAACGACTTCCTCTGGCCGTACGCGGTGCTGAACGACCCGGAGAACCCGACGGTCCAGCTGTCGCTGCGGGCCCTCTCCGACGGGTACTACCAGGACATGTCGCAGGTGTTCACCGGCACGGCCATCGCCACGCTGCCGCTGCTGCTGGTGTTCATCGTCTTCGGCCGCCAGATCATCGGCGGGATCATGGAAGGTGCGGTCAAGGCATGAGCAACGTCCGATTCCCGGAGGGCTTCGTCTGGGGCGGGGCCACCGCCGCGTACCAGATCGAGGGCGCCGCCCGCGACGACGGTCGCGGCCCGTCGATCTGGGACACCTTCAGCCGTACGCCGGGCGCGGTGTTCGCCGGCCACACCGGCGACGTGGCCTGCGACCACTACCACCGGTACGCCGAGGACGTCGCGCTGATGGCCGAGCTGGGGCTGCGGGCGTACCGGTTCTCGGTGTCCTGGCCCCGGGTGCGGCCCGACGGCACCGGCCCGGCCGAGCCGCGCGGGCTGGACTTCTACGACCGGCTGACCGACGCGCTGCTGGACGCCGGCCTCGACCCGATCGTCACGCTCTACCACTGGGACCTGCCGCAGGCGCTGGAGGACCGGGGCGGCTGGACGGTCCGGGAGACCGCCGAGCACTTCGCCGAGTACGCGCTCGCCGTGCACGGCCGCCTCGGCGACCGGGTCCGCACCTGGACCACGCTCAACGAGCCGTGGTGCTCGGCCTACCTCGGGTACGGCTCCGGGGTGCACGCGCCGGGACGCCGCGACGCCGGTGACGCGTTCCGGGCCGTACACCATCTGCTGCTCGGCCACGGCCTGGCCGCACGGGCGCTGCGCGCGGCCGGCGCGGAGACGCTCGGGATCACGCTCAACCTGGCCGACGTGCAGCCGGCGGACGCGGGCAGCGCCGCCGACGCCGAGGCGGTCCGGCTGGTCGACGGCCTGCACAACCGGATCTTCCTGGACCCGCTCACCGGCGGCGGCTACCCGGCGGACGTGCTGGCCCACGTCAGCCGGATCGTCACGCCGGACTTCATCAGGGACGGGGACGAGAAGCTGATCGCCGCGCCGCTGGACCTGCTGGGCCTGAACTACTACGCACCCACCTACGTGGCCGGGCGTGCGGGCGGCGCGGGCGGCGACGCGTACCCGGGGACCGCCGGGACCGTCGAGTTCCTGCCGCCGGCCGGGCCGCTGACCGACATGGGCTGGTCGATCGAGCCGGCCGGGCTGACCCGGCTGCTGGAACGCGTGGCTGCCGACCATCCCGGACTACCTCTGATGATCACCGAGAACGGCGGGGCGTTCCCCGACACCGGCCTCGACGAGCAGGGCAGGGTGGCCGACGCCGACCGGGTCGCCTACCTCGACGGGCACCTGCGCGCGGCACACGAAGCCATCGCCCGCGGCGTGGACCTGCGCGGTTATCTCGTATGGTCGGTGCTGGACAACTTCGAATGGGCCGAGGGTTACCGGAAGCGGTTCGGGATCGTCCACGTCGACTACCTGACCCAGCGGCGCACACCAAAGCACAGCGCCCGCTGGTACCAGGAGGTGATCGCCCGGAACGGGCTGTGACGAGGTGGTGGTTACGGGGATGACGACGGCACAGCGACCGACCCTGGAGGCGGTGGCCCGGCTGGCCGGCGTGTCCCGGGCCACCGTCTCCCGGGTGGTGAACGGCTCGACCACTGTCGCCGAGCCGATCCGGCAGGCGGTACGCCGGGCGGTCGAGGAACTCGGGTACGTCCCGAACCTCGCCGCCCGCAGCCTGGTCACCCAGCGGACCGACTCGGTCGCGCTGGTGATGCCCGAGGCGGCCACCCGGGTGTTCTCCGACGACCAGGTGTTCCCGGGCATCATCCGGGGCGCGGCACAGGAGCTGGAGGCGGCGGACAAGCAGCTCGTGCTGATGCTCGCCGGTTCGCCGGCCGGGCACGAACGGGTCGAGCGGTACACCACCGGGCGGCACGTCGACGGGGTGCTGTTCGCCTCGCTGCACGGCGAGGACCCGCTGCCCGGCCGGCTGGCCCGGCTCGGCATCCCGGTGGTGTGCAGCGGGCGGCCGCTCGACGGCGCCGACGTGCCGTACGTGGACGTCGACCACGAGGGCGGCGTCAGCGCGGCGGTGCGGCACCTGATCGCGAGCGGACGTCGGCGGATCGCCACCATCGCCGGGCCGCAGGACATGGTCGCCGGAATCGAGCGGCTGATCGGCTACCGCAGCGCGATCACCGAGGCCGGGCTGCCGGAACTGGTCGCGTACGGCGACTTCACCCGCGAGTCCGGCACCGCCGCGATGCGCGAACTGCTCGCCGCCGACCCGGAACTGGACGCCGTGTTCGCCGCCTCCGACCTGATGGCGCACGCCGCCCTGCGGTCGCTGCGGGAGGCCGGGCGGCGGGTGCCCGAGGACGTGGCGGTGATCGGGTTCGACGACATCGAGACGGCCGCGTACACCGAGCCGCCGCTGACCACGGTGCGGCAGCCGATAGTGGAGCTGGGCCGGTCGATGACCCGGCAACTGCTGCGCATCGCCGCGGGCGAGCAGGTCGAGCAGGCGCTGGTGCTGCCCACCGAGCTGGTGCTGCGCGAGTCCGCGTAAGGAAGGGCCCCCTCTTAACGCCTCATGTAGAGGAGGGGGCCCCTATTAACAGCCCGCCGGGTGACAGCCCGCCGCGCGTTAACCGGTCGCGGCGCGGAGAGCGGCGGGGCTAGGGTCCGCCGGATGAGTGCAGCCGAGATCCGCCCTGCCCGCCCCGACGACGCGCCCGCCGTGGTGGCGTTGCGCGCGCTCGTCTTCCCCTATCTGGTGCGCGGCGTCGAGTCGACCCGCCGCATGATCGCCGAACCACCGCCGGGCGAGGACTGGGCGGCCTGGGTCGCCGAGGCGGACGGGCAGGTGGTGGGCTGGGCGTCGGCGTACCGCAACACGCAGACCTCGACGCCCGGCGTGGGCGAGATCGCCACGCTGCACGTCCATCCGGAGCACCGCCGCCGGGGCACCGGCACCTCGCTGTTCGACACCGCGCTCAACCACCTGCGGACGCTCGGCACCACGCGGGTACTGACCCATGCGCGTACCGAGTCGCTGCCGTTCGCGCAGCGGCAGGGCTTCACGCCGAGCCGGGAGCTGCGCTACTCGGCACTGGACCTGAGCACCGCCCCGCCGATGCCGCAGCCGCCGCCGGGCGTACGGCTGGTGTCCGCCGCCGGGCTCGACCCGCGTCAGGTGCACCGGGTCGACGCCGAGGCCTCCCGGGACGAACCGGGCGACGTGCCGACTGATGCGCTCGACTTCGACCTGTGGCGGCACGAGTGCTGGGACAACCCCGGGCTGGACCGGGAGGCGAGCACGCTCGCCGAGGTGGACGGCGACCTGGTCGCGCTGAGCCTGGTCAAGCGGGACGGCGACCGGATGTGGTCGGACTTCACCGGCACGCTGCCCGCGTACCGGGGACGCGGACTGGCCCGGCTGGCCAAGCAGGCCGCGCTGCACACCGCCGCCGCTCGCGGGGTACGCACCGCGTACACCTCGAACGACGAGGCGAACGTGCCGATGCTGGCGGTGAACGAGCGGCTCGGCTACCGGCCGGTGGACAGCCAGTGGTCGTGCCGGCGCACGCTCAGCTGAGCCCGGCGGCCACCCGCACCGCTGTCGCGTACGTGTCGGCGCCGAACAGCACCAGCCGGGCTTCGGTGACGTGTTCCGGGGTGGCCGCGTGCAGCACGGTGAGCGCCTGCGCCACCGCGTCGTCGACCGGCCAGCCGTAGATCCCGGCGGAGATCAGCGGGAACGCGATCCGGGTGGCGCCCAGCCCGTCGGCGACGCGCAGGCTGTTGGCGTAGCAGTCGCGCAGCAGCGCCGACCGGTCCTCGCCCGGCGAGAAGACCGGCCCGACCGTGTGCACCACCCAGCGGGCGGGCAGGTTGCCGGCGGTGGTGGCGACGGCCTGGCCGGTGGGCAGCCCGCGCCCGTAGCGGGAGGCGCGCAGCGCCCGGCACTCCTCCAGGATCGCCGGGCCGCCGCGCCGGTGGATCGCGCCGTCCACTCCCCCGCCGCCGAGCAGCGACGAGTTGGCGGCGTTGACGATCGCGTCGACCTGCTGCGCGGTGATGTCCCCCTCGATCAGGACGGTGTCCATCTCAGCTCTCCTCGATCGGCTGGCCCAGCGAGCGGCGGGCCAGCAGCGCGGCCCCGGCGACGGCGGCCGGCATGACCAGCACCGCGCCGAGCGGGATCAGGAAGCACAGGAAGACCGCCACCCCGAAACCGAGCGCTGTCGGGCGGTCGGCCCGCAGCCGCGCCCGCCGGTCCGGCAGCCGCATCCCCCGCCGGTAGAACGGCGCGCCGACCAGCTCCAGCGCCAGGAACCAGCCACCCACCAGGGCACCGACCACCGGGACCACCGTCTGTCCCACCACCGGGATGAAACCGGCGGCGAACAGAGGTACGCCGATCAGCGCGGACAGCGCCACCAGGCGCAGCGAGTCGGCGAGGCTGCGTCGCAGCGAGGACCAGAACGGCACGTCCACCGCGCCGGGGGTGCCGCCGAGCCGGTCCTCGACCCGTTCCGAGATCGCCTCGTAGAACGGGTCACCGATGACGAGCGTGACGGCGGTGAACGTGAGCACCCCGACCAGCCCGGCGACCCCGACCACCGCCAGCCCGGCGGCGACCCGCAGCAGCCCGCGCCAGGGCGACGACCAGTCGTCGGCGAACGGGGTGAGCCAGCCCGCCAGGTCGTCCACGAAGTAGAGCAGCGTGGCGAACAGGGCCACGTAGAGCGCGCCGGTGATCAGCGCCGGGATCACGCCGAGCAGCATCAGCTTCGGGCTGCGGACGTACATGCCGAAGCCGCGCAGCAGCAGCCCGGCGCCGCCGAGGAAGCGGGAGGCCGCGCCGGTGACCGGCGCGATCGTACGGGAGGCGTTCACGACGGCACAGCCTAGTGGGCAGGTGCACCACAATGGGCGGGTGCGTGCGTCCCGGCTGATCTCGCTTGTGCTGCTGCTCCAGTCGCGGGAGACGATGACCGCCGCCGAGCTGGCACGCGAGCTGGAGGTGTCCGAGCGGACCGTCTACCGGGACGTGCTGGCGCTCTCCGCCGCCGGTGTCCCGGTGTACGCGGACCGGGGCCGGGCCGGCGGCTACCGGCTGCTGGGCGGCTACCGGACCCGGCTGACCGGGTTGAGCCGGGACGAGGCCGAGGCGCTGTTCCTGGCCGGGTTGCCCGGACCCGCCGGTGACATGGGACTGGCCGACTCCGTGGCCGCCGCCGAGCTGAAGGTGCTGGCCGCGCTGCCGCCGAGCCTGCGGGACGCGCCGGCCCGCACCGGGCAGCGGTTCCACCTCGACGTGCCGGGCTGGTTCCGGGAGACCGCGCCGCCGCCGGCCCTCGCCGAGCTGGCCCGGGCGGTCTGGCGGGACCTGATGGTGGAGCTGCGCTACCGGCGCGGGGACCGGGAGGTGACCCGCACGCTGGCGCCGTACGGGCTGGTGCTGAAGAACGGGGTCTGGTACCTGGTCGGCCGGGTCGGCGACGGCTGGCGGACGTACCGGGTGGACCGGGTGGTGGCGGTCGAGGTGGGCACCGACGACTTCGAGCGGGACGAGGACTTCGACCTCGGGGCGTACTGGCGGGAGCAGGCGGGCGCGTTCCTGCGGGAGCTGCTGCGGGAGCGGGTGACGGTGCGGCTGGGCCCGGCCGGGTTGCGGGCGCTGCGGCGCCTGGTGGACGCGCCGTTCGTCTACACCGAGGCGGTGGACGCGGCCGGGCCGCCGGACGAGCAGGGCCGGCTGGTGCTGCGGCTGCCCGTCGAGTCGGTCGACGTCGCGTACGGCCAGTTGCTGGCGCTGGGCCCGGAGGTGGAGGTGCTGGCGCCGCCGCGGCTGCGGGCACGCTTCGCCGAGGCGGCCCGCCGCGCGGCGGCGCTCTACACCGATCCGCCGTCCGACGATCAGCGGTAGCCGTCCGGGTCGGCCGGCTTGCCCGGCTTGACCACCTCCTCGTAATAGCGGGCCCAGTGCGGGCGGCTGCCGTCGACGTCGGTGAATCCGTACACCTGGGCCAGGCCGCCGCTGTCCAGCGACTGCCCGTTCCAGCGGGCCCGGTCCGGGTCGGCGGCCAGGGCGGCGACCGCGCGCCCGACGAACGCCGGCGTCTCCGACATGACGAAGTGCGGTTCGGTAGTCGCGCCCTCGCGCCAGTTGGCCTCGGTGACGCCGTAGTGTTCGAGCATCGCCTCGGAACGCAGCCAGCCCGGCGTGAGCGCGACGGCGGTGCAGCCGTGCGGGGCCAGCTCGTGCGCCTGGCTGAAGCCGAGCCGGTTCACCGACACCTTCGCCAGGTCGTAGAACACCGACAGGCGGTACTCCCTGTCGTTGTGCTCCTTGGTGCCGTCGCCGACCTCGACGACCAGCCCGCCCGGGTTGCGGATCAGCAGCGGCAGCGCGAAGTGGCTGGTGATGATGTGCGTGTCGACAGCCAGCCGCAGCGTGCGGAAACCGGCGTCGAGCGGCTGCTCCCAGACCGGCTTCTCCCAGGTGATCAGCGGGTCCGCGCCCCAGACATCGTTCACCAGCACGTCGAGGCGGCCCTGTTCGGCGTCGATCCGCTCGACCAGGCGGCGTACCTGCTCGGGGTCGAGGTGGTCGACGGCGACGGCGATGCCGGTGCCTCCGGCGGCGGTGACCAGCTCGGCGGTCTCCTCGATCGTCTCCGGCCGGTCCATCTCGGAGCGGCGCTCGCGGGTGGTGCGGCCGGTGGCGTAGACGGTGGCCCCGGCGGCGCCGAGCTGCACGGCGATCTGCCGGCCGGCGCCCCGGGTCGCGCCCGCGACGAGCGCGACAGTTCCGGTCAGTGGTGAGTTCATGGGATCACCGTGTCAGCGATACCTGACAGCGGAAGTCCGGTTTCCCGAACGAACCGAATAGGCGATCATCACCGGTATGCACCTGCTGCTGTCCGGGATCGTCGGTTCGGTCGCGTACGGGCTGGCCGGTCCCGGCTCGGACACCGACCGGATCGGCGTGTTCGCCGCGCCCACAGTCGCGTTCCACGGCCTGCGCCCGCCGCGCGAGTCGGTGGTCACCACCGACCCGGACGTCACGCTGCACGAGGCCCGCAAGTACGCGCTGCTGGCGCTGAGCGGCAACCCGACCGCCACCGAGCTGATGTGGCTGCCCGAGGACTGCTACGAGACACGTACCGGGTTCGGCGAGGAGCTGATCGCGATCCGCTCGGCGTTCCTCAGCGCGCCCCGGGTCCGCGACGCCTACCTCGGGTACGCCTCGCAGCAGTTCCGCAAGCTCGCCACCGCTCCGGCGGACAGCGGCGGGCGGCGACGCTCGGCGAAGCACGCCCGGCACCTGGCCCGGCTGCTGCACCAGGGCCGGGCGCTGTACGCGACAGGCGTACTGGAGATCCGCCTCGTCGACCCGGAGTGGTTCCGCGCGTTCGGCGAACGGGTCGCCGGTGGCGCGCTGGACGAGGCGCAGGCCCTGGTGTCGGCCGCCGAGGCGGAGTTCGACCGGACCCGCTCGCCGCTGCCGGAGCGCCCGGACGAGGAGACAGTGGAACGGTGGCTGCTCGCCGTCCGGGCGGCGTACCTGCCGCGCTGAGCGGTCACTGCACGTCGAACTCGTTACCCTCCGGGTCTGCCATCGTGGTGTGCTCGCCGCCCCGGTCGGCGACCTCGGCCAGCACCGTCGCGCCGAGCGCGGTCAGCCGCTTCACCTCGGCCGCCCGCCCCTCCGGGCCGACGTGCAGGTCGACGTGGAGGCGGTTCTTTCCCCGCTTGGGCTCGGGGACGGCCTGGAACAGGAACCGCCGGCCCAGCCCGGTGCCGCTGGCCGGGTCGACCGGGTCGTCCGGGTGGCGTACCGCCGCCAGCTCGCGCCACGCCTTGCGGCCGTCCACCTCGACGTACGCCTCCGGCGGCACCGCACCGGCGGCGGCCAGCCGCTCGATCAGCACGCTGTTGTCCTCGACCTGGTAGCCGAGCGCCTCGGCCCAGAAGCGGGCCAGCCCGATCGGGTCGGCACAGTCGATGACGAGTTTCCAGTCCCGCGCCATGTGTCCTCCGTGGTCAGCTGGTGTAACCAGTTATAGTGGTTACGTGACGAACGGCGCAAGCGGACTCACCCTGATCAGTCCCGAAGGCACGAGATACCGCTTCGACCCGGGCGCGCTCTGCCTGGAACTGCTGACCACCGGCGGCCCGGGCGCGTTCGCCCGCTACGAGGTGCTGCACCGGCCGGACGACCTCGCGGGCTGGCTGGCCGTGTCCCGGCTGCGCCTGGACCCCGCCACCGTCACCGTCGGCACGGACGACCTGGCCGCCGCCCGCCGGCTGCGCGACGCGCTCTGGCGGGTGGCGCAGGCGCGTACCCGCGACGAGACCCCACCCGCCGCGGACCTGGCGGTGGTGAACGACGCCGCGGCCGGGCTGCCGCTGAGCCCGCAGGCCGGCCCCGACGGCGGCCGGTCCTGGCGTACGCCGCTGACCGGCGCGCAGGTGGTCGCGACGTTCGCCCGGGACGCGGTCGACCTGCTCACCGGCCCGTACGCGGACCGGATCCGGGAGTGCGGCGCGCACGACTGCCGACTGGTCTTCGTGGACACCTCACGGCCGGGGCAGCGCCGCTGGTGCGCGATGGAACGCTGCGGCAACCGGCAGAAGGCGCGCGCGCTGCGGTCCCGGCGCGCGCCCGGCTGACTCAGTCCGCCAGGCGTACGCGTACCCGGCGGTTGGCCCGCCCCTTGCTCTCCACCTTGACCACCTGGACCTTGCCGATCTGGGCGGTGGAGGCGACGTGCGTGCCGCCGTCTGCCTGCACGTCCAGCCCGACGATGTCGACGATCCGCACCTCCTGCTCCTCCGGCGGGATCAGGTTCGACTGGGTACGGATGATGTCCGGCAGGGCGAGCGCCTCGGCGCGCGGCAGCACCCGCACCGCCACCGACCGGTCGGCGGCCACCTCGGCGTTCACCAGCTCCTCGATGCGGGCCTTGAAGTCCGGCGGCACCTCGGGGAGGTTGAAGTCCATCCGCGCCTCGCCCGGCTCCATGTTGCCGCCCGTGACGAGCGCGCCGAAGTCGCGGAACACCACGCCGCAGAGCACGTGCAGGCCGGAGTGGGTACGCATCAGCATGGTCCGGCGGCCGTCCTCCACCGCGCCGGCCACCTCGGTGCCGACCGGCGGTACCGGATCGCCCTCGGCCGGGATCAGCCACAGGTCGTCGCCCTTGCGGGTGCCGACGATCCGGGTCTGTACGCCCTGCCAGAGCAGCACCCCGTGATCCGGCGGCTGCCCGCCGCCACCGGGGTAGAACGCGGACCGGTCCAGCACGATGCCCTGCTCGGGATCGGCCTCCAGCACCCGGCAGGTCCACTCGCGCAGGGTCGGATCGGCGAGGTCGAGCCGGTGCGTACGGCCGTGGTGTGTGACGCCCATGGACGGCGACGTTACCCGTTCAGGAACTCCGAGACGCGCTCCCGCAGGTCGGCGCGCTCGGTCCAGAGCACGCCGGGCCGGTCGTACACGTGCAGTGTGGCGTTCGGCAGCGCGGCGGCGAGCCGTTCGGCGACGGCGACCGGGTGCAGGTCGTCCTCGGCGGCGGCGATGACCAGGGCCGGCGCGGTGACCGCGGCGAGCGACCCGGCGTCGTCGAGCGGGGCCTGGGCGGGCAGGTCGGCCAGCCCCGGTGCGAGCCCGTCGCGCAGCAACTGGTCGAGCCGTTGCCGCAGGTACGCCCAGCCGGCCGGGGTGTTGCGCACCGACGGCGGCAGTTCCAGCGACACCGCGTCGGCCAGTGCCGAGGCGTCGCCCTCGGCCACCGCGTCGAGCAGGCCGGTGAGCCGGGCGCGGGCCACCTCACCGCGAGGTGTGTCCAGCACGGCGGGCAGGAAGAAGACGAGTCGCTCGAAGCGTTCCGGGCTCTCCGCGAGCAACCGGCAGAGCGCGCCCGCGCCGAGACTGGCGCCGAACGCCCGGGTCGCACCACTCAGATCGGCGACGGCACGCAGGTCACGGGCGAGGTCCAGGTAGCTCCACGGCCCGGGCGGGGAGTCGGAGCGGCCGTGCCCGCGGAACTGGAAGAAGATGCGCCGTCCGGCGACGCCGCTGCCGAACGGGCGGGTGGTGGCGATGCCGCTGCCCAGCCCGTGCGCGAACACGGTGACCGGGTCACCGGTGCCGGTGACCAGCCGTTCCAGGCTCACCCCGTGCGGGGTGGCGACCAGCTCCGTCTCCGGCTCGGGCAGCGCGGGACGCCCGGTCCGGGGCGCGCCGGGGCCGGGCCCCCAGGTGCGGGGACCGCCGTCCGGCGGCGGAGGCCAGCGGAAACCTCTCACCAGGATCCTCGGCCGTCGTGCAGGTCCCGCAGGCCGGGCCGCACGTCGAGCAGGTAGATCAGACCGGCGGCGATGCCGATCAGTCCGAACAGGCTGATCGGGCCGAAGCCGAGCAGGGTCAGCAGCAGGCAGACCGCCAGGATGGCGACCCAGCCGCCCTTGGGCAGCGTGCCGAGCGCGGCGAAACCGTCGCCGCGCTGGGTGACCGCGTGCACCAGCGCCACTCCCTGTACGACCAGGGCGAAGACGAGCAGGATCAGCTGGATCACGTCTTGGACTGCGAACGCGAAGATCGGCGCGGCGATGGCCATGGGGGCAAGCTTATGCCGAGACCCCGGAAACGTCCGACAAGACGTTGTCCGGGGTCCGGTGGAGCATCAGGTCACTCGGCGGCCGGGCGGGTCCGCTTCGTGGCCTTCGGCAGCTTCGCCGACGGGGTGGCGGGCTTGGTCGCCTTGGTGGCGGTCGTCTTGGCGACGGCCTTGGTCGCGGTCGCCTTGGTGGCGCGGGTGCGCTTCACCGCGGCGGGCTTGGCGGCCACCGCCTCGGCCACCTCGGCCGGGCTGGGCACCTCGGTCGTCGCGGCGGCGGCCGTCGGGGCCGCGTCGGTCTTCGGGGCCACGTCGACGCCGGTGGCCTCGGTGGCCTCGATGTCGGCGTTCACCGTGTCGGCGGCCTCCAGCACGCCGGCGCCGACGACGCGCTCACCACGGGCGACCAGCTCGGCGTACGCGGCCAGCGCGCGCTCCTGCGCGGCGTGCGCCCCGGCCACCACGACGGCGGCGTTGCGGGTGGCGGCCTCGCGGAGCTTGTCCAGGTTGGCGGCCTCGCGCAGCTTCTCCAGGTTCGCCGCCTCGCGCAGCTTCTCCAGGTTGGCGGCCTCACGCAGCTGGTCGAGGTCGGTGGCGACGGCGCGCTCGCGCAGCCCGGTGGCGGTCTGGTTGGCGGTCTTCAGCGTCTCGGTGGCCTTCTGGCGCAGCTCGAAGCCGGTGACGACGGCCTTGCCGCCGAGGTCGGTCACGACCCGGGTGCCGAGGCCGCTGACCACGGTGGGCAGCTTGCGCAGCTGCTCCAGGGCCAGCTCACCGGCGCCGGCGGCGGCGTAGAGGGGTGCGGGGATGCGGTTGGTCTTCGGCTGGGTGGTCATGACTGCTCCTCTTCGGCCGCACCGGCGGCCTTCCGGGCCGCCCGGCGGGCGGTCGTGTCCTGCGGGGCGGCGGTGGTCGGGGCGGGCGCGGTGGTCGGGGCGGGCGCGGTGGTCGGGGCGGGCGCGGCACCCGCTTCGGTGACGGCCACCGATTCGAGGACCGCCTCGGTCGGCGTGCCCTCCGGCGTGACCGGACCGGTCGCGGCCGCCGCCACCGTCGCCGGGGCCTCCGGCGCGGTGGCCGGCTCGGTCGCGCCGGCCGTCTCCGCCGTCGTGGCCGCCTCGGTCGCCTCGGCCAGGCGGGCGTTCTCGCGCCGGAACGTCTCGTAGATCTGGGTGAGCGACTGCTTCTGGGCCATGGTCAGCTCGGGGTCGACGGCGATCGCCGCGAGCACGCCCTGGCCCTCCTTGTCGTCCAGCAGCCCGGCACGCAGGTACATCGCCGGGGTGGAGACACGAAGCGCGCTGGCGAGCTGCTGGAGCACCTCGGCACTCGGCTTACGCAGCCCGCGCTCGATCTGGCTCAGGTAGGGATTGCTGACGCCCGCCTGCTCGGCGAGCTGGCGCAGTGAGATCTTCGCGTTGCGCCGCAGGTCGCGAATGAACCCGCCGACATCGGGAAGGTCCTTGCTGGTGGCCATGACTCAACGCTAGCTCGGTCCGCTAACTCCTGCAAGCAAAACGCTAGCCAGAGTTAGCAGGGTCACCACAGGCGGGTTGCGGAGGCCATGTCCGGTCCGTACCGTTCTCCCCCGTGACCAAGATCGATATCAACGGTGCCCAGCTCGCGTACGACGAGAGCGGCACCGGCACCGCCGTGGTGCTACTGCACGCCGGCATCGCCGACCGGCGGATGTGGCGCGGGCAGATCCCGGTGCTCGCGCAGCGGCACCGGGTGATCGCGCTGGACCTGCGTGGCTACGGCGAGTCGGAGCTGCCGCCCGCGCCGTTCGCCCACCACGACGACGTGGTCGGGCTGCTCGACGCGCTGGGGATCGAGCGGGCCGCGCTCGTCGGCTGCTCGTTCGGTGGCCGGGTCGCGGTGGACACCGCGCTCGCCCATCCGGCGCGGGTCTCGGCGCTGGCACTCTTCGGCGCCCCGGTCTCCGGCAACGAGTGGTCCGAGGAGACCGAGCAGCTCTGGGAGGAACTGGTCGGCGACGTGGACCCGGAGGACTTCGCCGCCACCGCCGCCGGTGAGGTGCGGTTCTGGGTGGTCGGCCCGACCCGCCGCCCCGAGGACGTCGACCCGGAGCTGATCCGGTTCGCCGAGGAGATGGACCGCCGGGCGCTCGCCGCCGAGCAGGCGCTGAGCGCGATCGAGGTGGGCGAGCTGGACCCGCCGGCCATCGACCGGCTCGGCGAGCTGCGCGTACCGGTGCTCGTCGGCACCGGCGCCGACGACCTGGCCGACATCCGCCGCCTGGCCGACCGCATCGCCGACGAGGCCCCCCCAGGGCGTACGCATGCCGGACGTCCCCGGCGCGGCCCACCTGCTCCCCTTGGAGCGCCCCACCGAGACGAACGCCGCCCTCCTGCCCTTCCTCCCCTGACCTCCCCCTTCGCCCTGTTGATCTTGTACTTGCGGCCGCCGGCACGCCTGGAATGCGCGTTTCTCCCGGGCGGTGAGTGCAAGATCGCCGGGGGTGGCGGGCGGGGCGGGTTACCAGAGGGGGCGGATGGCTCCTACCGGGAGGCCGCCGCCCAGCAGGGGTGACTCGGCGTACTCGGTGAGGATGGGGGCGCGCACGTCCAGGCGTGCCAGGGCGGACACCAGGACGGGTGTGCGGGCCCTCGCGGCGCCGTCGTCGATCTTCAGGGCCACGGCGCCGACCTCCGGGATCGCCGCCGCGACCACACCCTCCGCGCCGATCTTGGCGAGCAGACCGGGTACGCCGCGCATCAGCCGCGTGTCCTCCGCCTGGGTGCCGCCGACAAGCTCCGGGTACGCCCGCATCGCGTCCGCCACCGTCCGCTCCACGGTGCCCGGCTCGGCGCTGACCAGCCGCAGGAACGCCCGCGCCAGCCCGGTCAGCGAGACGGCGAGCACCGGTGCGCCGCAGCCGTCCACCCCGACCGCCGCCGCCCGCTCGCCGGTGAACTCCTCGATCGTGGCGGTCAGGCACTGCTGGAGCGGGTGCTCGGGCCGCCAGTAGCCGTCCAGCGGCCAGCCCGCCGCCAGGCAGGTGCGCACCATGCCGGCGTGCTTGCCGGAGCAGTTCATCAGCACCCGGGCGGGGCCGCCGCCGGCCCGCAGCACCGCCTCCCGGGCGGCCTCGCCGAACGGCAGGTCCGGCGGGCAGTGCAACGCCTCCTCGGTCAGGCCGGCGTCGCGCAGCAGCGCTGTCACCCGCTCGACGTGGAACTCCTCGCCGGCGTGGCTGGCCGCGACGAGCGCGATGTCGGCCGGGTCGGTGAGTGGCAGGCCGGCCCGGAGCATGCCGATCGCCTGCATCGGCTTGCTCGACGAGCGGGGGAAGATCGGCGAGGTGACGTCACCGGCCCCGGCGACCGGCTCACCGGCGGCGTCGAGCACCACCACGGAACCCCGGTGGACGCCCTCCACGAAGCCGGACCGGACCACCTCGGCGAGCGGCACGCCGCCCTCGTACGTTTTTCCCACGGTATGGACCGTACCGAGGGGACGGACCCGGTCGGCGGCGGGGTGACCTGCGACGTCGACCGGGGCGGTACGGGGTCGGGACCGGTTACGCCGCTTACCGGACGGTAGCCGGGACGCCGAGCAACGTACGGGCCTCGGCGGTGGTCAGCGGAGGCCGCTGGGCGAGCTGGGCGAAGCCCACCGCCCGCGCGACGAGCTGCATGTTGGACTCCACCGGACGGCCCTTGGCGTACGTGACCGTGTCCTCCATGCCGACCCGCAGGTGACCACCGGTCGACAGCGAGGCCAGCATCACCGGGATGGTGCTGCGCCCGATGCCGGTGGCCGAGAACGTGGTGCCCTCGGGCAGGTCACGCAGCATCTGCTGGGCCGCCACAAGGGTCGCCGTGGTGCCGGGCATGCCACCCGGCACGCCCATCACGAAGTCGACGTGCACGTGCCCGCCGTGTGGCAGGCCGTACTTGCCGAGCAGCCGCTGCAACGCGGTGAGGTGACCCAGGTCGAAGATCTCGTACTCGGGGACGACGCCCCGCTCCTGCATCCGGGTGTGCAGGTCGACGATGAACTCCCACCGGTTGAGGAACACGTCGTCGCCGAAGTTGACCGTACCCATGGTGCAGGAGGCCATGTCGGGCGCGGCGTCGAGCACCGCCAGCCGGGCCGACTCCGGGTCGGTCACCGCGCCGCCGGAGGAGAGCTGCACGATCAGGTCGGTGCTCTCCCGCAGCGCCGCCACCGTGTCGCGCAGCCGCCCCTGGTCGAGGGTGGGCCGCGCGTCGTCGTCGCGGATGTGGATGTGGATCACGGCGGCGCCGAGCGCCTCGCACTCCTTGGCGGTCAGCAGCAGCTCGTCGAGCGTCACCGGCAGCGCCGGCACCTCCGCCTTCGCCGACTCCGCGCCGGTGGGGGCAACCGTGATCAACGTCCCTGTCGTCATGCCCCGGATCCTAGACCGGTGCCCGACGCCGGGTCGACCGGAGGATTTCCGGTGCGAGCGGCGTTAAGAAGGGGCCCTTCCTCTACCGGAGGCGTTAAGAGGGGGCCCTTCCTTACACGTCGATGGCGGCGGCGCTCTCGCCCACCAGCAGACGCGCGTCGTCGGGCGTGTTGCGCTTCAGCACGGCGAGCGCCACCTGACCCAGCTCGTAGTGCTGCACGGCGGTGCCCACGAAGCCGACCGTCCGGCCGTCGAGCGTCACCGGCGTACCGGCCACCGGCGGCTGGTCGCTCGCCACACCGTCGAGGTGCAGCAGGACGAGCCGGCGGGGCGGCTTGCCGAGGTTGTGCACCCGGGCGACCGTCTCCTGCCCCCGGTAGCAGCCCTTGTCCAGGTGCACCGCAGGGGCGATCAGGTCCACCTCGGCCGGGATCGTCCGGTGGTCGGTGTCCACCCCGGCCCGGGCCCGCTTGGCGGCCACCCGGATCGCCTCGTACGCCCACAGCCCGGCCGCCGGCACCCCGGCACCGCGCAGCTCGGCCACCACCGCGTCCATGGCGGCCCGGGGCACGAGCAGGTCGACGCCGAGGGCCACCCGCCGGGCCCAGCCGCCGACGGGGAGCGGCTTGACGTCGTACACCACGGAGGGCCGCGCGGGCAGCTCGCCGGAACGGAACTTCGGACCCGGCACCGCTGCGACGTCGGGCGCGGCCAGCCCGGTCACGCCGAGGGTGTCGAGCGCGCCCTGCGCCTCCGGCCCGACCAGCGACAGCAGTGCGTGGTCGGCGGTGGCGTCGCGCGGGTCGACCCTGCTGAAGAACCGCATCTTCTCCAGGTACGACAGCAGGCCCTCGGTCATGCCCGGCTCGGTGTCGAGCCAGGTGGTCTCGCCGTCGTCGGCGACCATCGCGTGCTGCTCGACGTGCCCGTGCGGGGAGAGCACCAGCAACTCGGTGCCCTGCCACGGGGCAAGCGCGGCCAGGTGCTGGCTGGTGAGCGTGTGCAGCCAGCTGATCCGTTCCTCGCCGGGGACCGCGACCACGCCCCGGTGTGAGCGGTCGACCAGGCCCACGCCGGTGGCCAGGAGCCGCTGCTCGCGCATCGGGTCGCCGTAGTGGGCGGCCACCGGGCCGACCCCGGCCGCCCGGTGGGCCGGCTCGGGCTGGTCCCGGGTCTGGTCGTCGATGGCGTCGGTGGTCACCGCGCCCGCGATGTCGATCATGTGCGTTCCCCGTCCTGTGCGCAGCGGCCGCAGACCCCGAAGAGCGCGACGTGCCCGATGTCGACCTGGAATCCGCGCTGCTCGGCCAGCTGGTCGGCGAGCGGGCGGAGCATCTCGGGGGCGATCTCGTCGATCGCCCCGCACTCCCGGCACACCAGGTGCACGTGCTGGTGCTCACCGGCCGCGTGGTAGGTCGGCGAGCCGTGCGACAGGTGCGTGTGCGTGACCAGGCCGAGCCGTTCCAGTAGCTCGAGCGTGCGGTAGATGGTGGTGATGTTGACGCCGGCCGCCACCTCGCGGACCGCGGTGTGCACCTGCTCCGGGGTGGCGTGCCCCAGATCCAGGACGGCCTGGAGCACCAGCTGCCGCTGCGCCGTCAGCCGCAGCCCGCGCGAGCGGAGCATTTCCGCGAGGGAGGATTCGGACACCCTTCGATCATAGTTCGGCCGCCGCGCGGGCCGGTCCGCCGCCGGGGGTACGCCACTACGCTGCGCCAATGGGTACGACACGGGTGGCGGTGCTCGGCCGGGGGCTCGTACCGGCGGGTGAGCCGGTGCTGCGCGGCGACGACCGGGGTGTCCTGCACGGCGACGGCCTGTTCGAGACGCTGCACCTGCGCGACGGCCGCCCCTGGCTGCTGGAGCCGCACCTGGCCCGGCTGCGGTCCGGCGCGGCGGCGATCGACCTGCCGCTGCCCCCTGACGCCGCGCTCGTCGAGCTGCTGGACAGCGTGCGCGTCGGCTGGCCCGCGCAGACCGAGGGCGCGTTGCGGCTGGTCTGCACGCGGGGACCGGAGGGCGGCGGGCCGCCCACGGTGTACGCCACGCTGGGCGAGGTGCCGGATTCCGCCCGGGCGGCCCGGCGGGACGGGGTGACGGTGGCCACGCTGCCGCTCGGGGTGGCCGCCCGGTCCCGCCCGGAGCTGGGGTGGCTGCCGAGCGGTGTGAAGTCCACCTCGTACGCGCTCAGCACCGCCGCCCGGCGCTGGGCGCAGCGGACCGGCGTGGACGACGTGCTCTGGGTCTCGACCGACGGCTACGTGCTGGAGGGCCCCACCGCGAACGTGGTGTGGCGCAGCGGCGGCGAACTGTGCACGGTCCCGGCGGCGGAGACCGGCGTGCTGCCCGGCGTGACCGCCCACCACCTGCTGAGCCGGGCGGCCGAGCTGGGCCTGACCCCAGCCGAGCACCTGCCCACGGTGGCCGGCCTGCACGAGGCCGAGGCCATCTGGCTGACCAGCTCGCTGCGCGGCCCGGTGGAGGTCACGTCCCTGGACGGAACCCCTCGCCCGGGTTCCCCCCTGACCCCGCACCTGCAAGCCCTCCTGAACTTCCCCCGGCCCCCACTCGGTCGATCATGAAGTTGGCGGCGTTCGTTGTCCGATTTGTCGCCGCCAACCTCATGATCGACGCGATCATGCGGAGGGAGGGGGCAGGGGCAGGGGGTCAGCCGGCTACGCGGGTGAGGCGGGCGGAGAGGTGCGGGCTCAGGGGCTGGCCCACGGCGGCCATCTCCTGCGCGTAGAGCAGGGCGCCCTCGACGATGCCGAACAGCCGGGCCCCGGCGGTGACCTCCTTCGCCGTGGCGGTACGCACGACCGCGTCGGTGGCGAACTCGATCTGGGTGCCCTTGCGCTTGCCGATGTGCAGCTCCATCACGCCGGTCGGCGTGGTCATCAACGCCTCCAGCTCGTCGGTCACCCGCTCACCGTCGAGCACCGGACGCCACCAGCCCACCTCACGACCGGCGGGACGGACCGGGCGGCTCTGCTCGTCCAGGATCCACGCCCGCGACTCGTAGAACAGGAACGGCCGGCCGTCGTGGCTGATCCGGATCTCCTGCGCGTAGTCGAAGTCCTCGATCGTCGGGAACCCACCCCGGCCCCGGCCGCGCCACACCCCGATGTACGGCAGCAGGCCGTCCAGGCTCGGGTGCAGCTTCGGGCCGACGCGCAGGTCGTGGCTCTCCTCGTACGGGTACTCCTCGACCGGCGGCGCGTTCAACCACGGCGGCTGAAGCGGATTCTCACTCACAGATTCACCACTTACCTCTAGCGATTCGCACTGCGACATAGACCAGGCCACCGGCGAGCGCGCCCAGGCCGGCGACCAGCAGGCTGACGAACCCGATCTCGGTAACCATCCGGACCATCCTATGCTGGCGTCATGGCGCGCACTCTCGTCGTCAAGGCCACCGCCGGCGCGGACTCATCGGAACGCTGCGCCCAGGCGTTCACAGTCGCCTCCACCGCAGCCGCGGCCGGGGTGGACGTGTCCCTCTGGCTCACCGGCGAATCCACCTGGTTCGCACTGCCCGGACGGGCGGAGACGTTCGCGCTGCCGCACTCCGCGCCGCTCGGTGAACTACTGCACGTGGTCCTGGCCACGGGCCGGGTGACCGCCTGCACCCAGTGCGCGGCCCGGCGGGACATCGGACCGGGCGACGTCATCCCCGGCGTACGCATCGCGGGCGCCGCGGTGTTCGTCGAGGAGGCGATGGCGGAGGGCGCGCAGGCGCTCGTCTACTGAGCGGCCCGCCCGGGTCGTCCACTCTGACCGGTGAGCCGATCCTGACCCGACATGTCCGGATTACGCCTACCATGTGAACGTGAGTGAGGCGATCCAACAGTTCTTCGCGTCGCTACCGGCGCGTGCCGCGTCGGTGCTGAACAGCCCGATCGGCGGCACGCTCCAGATCGACCTGACCGACGCCAACCGTACCGAGCACTGGTACGTGCGACTGGCACCCGGATCGGCCCAGGTGAGCCGGGAGGAGCAGGGGCAGGCCGACGCCGTGCTCACCCTCTCCACCGACCTGTTCGAGAAGCTGGTCACCGGCCGGGAGGCCGGCATGGCCGCGGTGCTGCGCAACGAGGCCACGTTCAGCGGGCACGTCGTACTGTTCCTGGCGTTCCGCCGGTTCCTGCCGGCCCGGCCCGACGTACGGGATCCGCGGGACGCCGCCCGCGACCACGTCCGGCGGCTGATGTGAAGGACCGGGTCAGCATCCTCGACGGCAACACGTTCCTGGTCAGCGACGACCGCGGCAACATCCAGCCGTCGTACGACTTCCCCACCGGGTTGTTCTCCTTCGACACCCGGTTCCTGTCCACCTGGATCCTCACCCTCGACGGGGAACCTCTGCACGCGCTCTCCATCGACGACTCGCTGTCGTACAAGACGCGGTTCTTCCTGGTCCCCGGCGAGCCGACGCACTACCTGGACGCGAAGGTCTCGGTGATCCGCAGCCGCGCGATCGGCGGCGGCCTGGACGAGGAACTGACAGTGCTCAACCACTCCGAGCAGGAGAAGGAGTTCCACCTCCGGCTGGACATCGGCTCCGACTTCGCCGACCTGCTGGAGATCAAGAATCAGCGGGGCAAGGACGGACACACCACGCCCAGCGTGGAGACGAACGCGCTGCGTCTGACCTACCGCAGGCAGGCGTTCCACCGCGAGACGATGGTGACCAGCAGCGCGCCGGCCGAGGTCGGCGAGAGCGGGATGACGTTCCGGGTGCGGGTCGGCCCGCACGGCGAGTGGACCACCCGGTTGCACGTCGACACGGTCATCTACGGGGCACGGGGCGAGGACGTCCGGGCCATCCTGCCGCTGGGCGGCCAGCGCACGGCGGCCGAGATCGAGGCGGAACAGAGCGCCCTGATCAGCCGCGCGCCGAAGCTGGGCTGCGACTGCGAGCCGCTGGCCGGGGCTTATCGGCGCAGCCTCAACGACCTGGCCGCTCTCCGGTACGAGTCGATCACGCTCGGCGTCCGGCTGCTCGCCGCCGGACTGCCCTGGTTCATGACGCTGTTCGGCCGGGACAGCATCTTCACCTCGCTGCAGGTGCTGCCGTTCCTGCCCGAGCTGGTCAAGCCCACGATCGTCATGCTCGCCGGCCTTCAGGGCAGCCGGGTCGACGACTTCCGGGACGAGGAACCCGGCAAGATCCTGCACGAGCTGCGCTACGGCGAGAGCGCCGGGTTCGAGGAGCAGCCGCACTCGCCGTACTACGGCGCCGCCGACACCACGGCGCTGTTCGTGATCCTGCTCGACGAGTACGAGCGGTGGACCGGTGACGCCGACCTGGTGCGCAAGCTGGAGCACGAGACGCGGGCGGCGCTGACCTGGCTGGACACGTACGGCGACCTGCTCGGCACCGGCTACGTCTGGTACATGTCCCGCAACCCGGAGACCGGCCTGCCGAACCAGTGCTGGAAGGACTCGCCGGACGCCATCTCCTACGCCGACGGGCGGATGCCCGAGTTCCCCCGGGCCACGTGCGAACTCCAGGGGTACGCGTACGACGCGAAGCTGCGCGGCGCCCGCCTGGCCCGCACCTACTGGAACGACCCGACGTACGCCGACCGGCTGGAACACGAGGCGGCGGCGCTGAAGGAACGGTTCAACCGCGACTTCTGGATCCCGGACCGCGAGTACTACGCGCTGGCGCTCGACCCGCTGGGCCGGCAGGTGGACGCGCTCACCTCCAACATCGGCCACCTGCTGTGGAGCGGCATCGTCGACGAGGAACGGGCCCCGGCGGTCGCCGCCCACCTGCTCGGCCCGCGCCTGTTCTCCGGGTGGGGCGTCCGCACGCTCGCCGACGACCAGGGCCGGTACAACCCGGTCGGCTACCACGTCGGCACGGTGTGGCCGTTCGACAACTCGATCATCGCCTGGGGCCTGTGGCGGTACGGCTTCCGCCACGAGGCCGGCCGGATCTGCGACGCCCTGCTCAGCGCGTCGCACTACTTCGACGGGCGGCTGCCCGAGGTGTTCGCCGGTTACGAGCGCGCCCTCACCGACTACCCGGTGGAGTACCCCACCGCGTGCAGCCCGCAGGCGTGGTCCGCCGGCACGCCGCTGCTGCTGCTGCGGGTGATCCTGGGACTGGAACCGCAGGGCGAGCACCTGATCATCGACCCGGCCGTACCGCCCGGGATGGGCCGGGTGGAACTGCTCGACATCCCGGGCCGCTGGGGCCGGGTGGACGCGCTGGGCCGCAGCCGGGAGCCGCACTCCGAACAGCCGTCGCCACCGGCGCTGACCCTGCCCGGCGGCTGACGTCAGGCCGGGCAGGACGCGGTGACGGCGACCCGGACCCGCTCGCCGGCCCGCAGCGCCAGCACCGCCGGGTCGCCCGGGCGTGCGTACGCGTCGGCAGAGTCCACCACCGGCGCGGCCCCGGCGCCGAACGCGGTGGCCAGCGACCGGTCGGCCGGCACCGCGGCCTCAGACCGGGCCGTGCGGACGGTCCCGCCACCCGGGCAGGGCGCGGCCAGCACCTGGACCGGCCCGGTCGCGCCACCCCAGCGGCCCAGCGCCGACGCCAGCACGGCCGACTCGGCGGCGGCGTCGGCGGACGGGGCCCGGTAGCCGGAGCCCGCCGGGCGGCAGCCGGTGTCGGCGGTGAGCAGCACCCGGCCCGGGCCACCGGACCGGCCCTCGACCGTCACGAACTCGCCCGCGTCGGCGCGCAGCAGCGGCTCGCCGTCGAGCGTCGACACGCCGGCCCGCCAGCCCGGCGGCAGCCGGTCGGCGATGCCGCGCAGCGCCTCGCGGACGTCACCGCCGCCGATCGCCACCTCGACGCCGCGCTCCAGCGTCGCGCCGTCGTCCATCGGTGTGATCCGGCAGCCGCGCTCCAGCCGGTCCGGCAGGAGCGCCGGTACGCCCACGGTGCCGGCCGCGGCGGTCAGCTCACCGATCGCCCGGTCCACCACCGGGCCGGCCTCGTCCAGCGAGCGCTGCTCCTTGACAGTCGGCGCGTCGGTGCGCACCGACCACCAGGTCAGACCGGCGAGCAGCACGGCCCACGCCACGGTGGCGACCGCCAGCCAGCGCAGTCGGCGTCGGCCGCCGGGGCCGGGCCGGCCGGGCGGGGTGGGCGGGGCGTAACCCGTCTCGACGGCAGTCACCCGGCAATGGTGTCACGTGTCCGCGAGGCGCCCGGCCGCGCCTCGGCACCCCCGCTCAGACCGGCACCGACCGGCGGGACAGCAGCCACAGCAGGTAGAAGGGACGCTGCCGCAGCTCACCGCGACGGTCGGCGTACTGGTCGGCGGCGAGCACGGCGGAGAAGAAGCCGCCCGCGCCCAGCATGCCGAGCACCGGCGCCAGATGGGTGCCCTCGACCGCCACCAGGGTCGCCGCGACAGTCGCCACCGCCGCGCCGGCGGCCTGTACGGCCGAGCGCCGGGACACCCGGGCGACCTCGGCCCGGGCCGCCCGCACCCCCTCCTGGATCTCCGCGTCGAGCTTCGCGAGCTGCACCAGCGCCCGATCCGGATCGGTGTCGACCTCCAGCATCCGGCCCCGCAGGTACGCCTGGGTCGCGGCGAGCGCGTCGCCCTCCTGGCTCAGGATGGCGCAGTAGTCCCGCAGCGAGGTGCCCTCGATCATCGGCAGGTCGAGCTGGAGCAGCGGGGTCACCAGTCGCGCCTTCACCGGATCCCCGCTCGGCACGTCGACGACCCGGTGCCCTTTGACGATCAGGTCGAGCGTGCGGTCCGGGTTGTCGCCCAGCTCGATCCGGCCCATCGTGTCGAACGGCGAGGAGGTGGACTGGGCGTCCGGCGCGCGCGACTCCAGGTGGCTGCGGCGGAAGGTCTGCGGGAAGTAGACGAGCTGACCCAGCTCCAGCAGCGGCGCGCAGTCCCGCAGGTACGCGCCGAGGCGGTCCAGGTCGTCGCATTCGGCGTAGAGCTCGTCGATCCGGATGTCCTCGTACCGGCAGCGCGGCTCGCAGTGATCCGGATCCTTGCCGCACCTCTTGCAGATCTCCCGGTGGGCCAGATAGCAGCGCTCGCCGCCCGGCTGGGAGAGGACCAGCTTGGCCGTGACGAGCGTGGCCCGCTTGGTCAGGAACGACAGGTCGGTGTCGAGGCTGGCCACCGAGACGTCGAACGGGCGCGACCGGCCGGACCCGTCGGCGCGCTGGAGTTCGCGGGCGATCTCCTCGCCCCGGTTGCCGTCGATGAAATCGATCAGATAGCGGCGGGCGTGGGCAGCGGCATCGTCGTCGGGCACCTGATCCCCCTCCGGCGCGTCCGGGGCGCGCCGCCCTCCAGCCTGCCAGCCACTGTCGAGGCGCACAGTCGCCGGAACGGCTCGTGGCCCGCCACCCGGGTGGGGTGGCGGGCCACGATCAGAGCGTGGGTCAGGCGGCGACCGAGACGGTCACCTCGTTGATCCCGCGGGCCGCAGACACGGCGGTGTCACCGTTGCCGTGGCGGGACAGCGCCCGCAGCGTCCACGAACCCGGCGCGGCGAAGAACCGGAACTGCCCGGCCGGCGACGTCACCACCTCGGCGGTGAACTCACCTGTGGAGTCGAGCAGCCGCACGTACGCGCCCGGCACGACCTCACCGGACTCGGCCAGCACACGGCCGGTGATGACGGTCTCCTTCTCCAGGTCCAGGCTCGCCGGGAGGGGGGCGGACTGGTCCGGTGCGGCGCAGCCGGCGGCAGCCGTCGAGGCGGCGGAGGCGGCGGTCATCAGGCCTCCCCCGGCTCGTCGCCGAGCGCCACCGGCACGCCGACGAGCGAGCCGTACTCGGTCCAGGAACCGTCGTAGTTCTTCACGTTGCGGTGCCCGAGCAGCTCCTGGAGCACGAACCAGCTGTGCGAGGAGCGCTCGCCGATCCGGCAGTACGCGATCGTCTCCTTGCCGTCGTCCAGCCCGGCGTCGGCGTAGATCTTGCGCAGCTCGTCGTCGGACTTGAACGTGCCGTCCTCGTTCGCCGCCTTGGACCAGGGGACGCTGATCGCGGTCGGGATGTGGCCGGCCCGCTGCGCCTGCTCCTGCGGCAGGTGGGCGGGGGCGAGCAGGCGGCCCGCGTACTCGTCGGGGCTGCGCACGTCGACCAGGTTCTTGGTGCCGATCGCGTCGACCACCTCGTCGCGGAACGCGCGGATCGAGGTGTCCGGCTCCTGCGCGACGTACTGCGTCTTCGGCCGCTCCACCACGTCGGTGACGAGCGGACGGGCGTCCAGCTCCCACTTCTTGCGGCCGCCGTCGAGCAGCTTGACGTCGCCGTGGCCGTAGAGCTTGAAGTACCAGTACGCGTACGCGGCGAACCAGTTGTTGTTGCCGCCGTACAGGATCACGGTGTCGTCGTTGGCGATGCCCCGGTCGGACAGCAGTGCCTCGAACTGGCTCTTGTTGACGAAGTCCCGGCGGACCTGGTCCTGCAGGTCGGTGCGCCAGTCGAGCTTGACGGCGCCGGCGATGTGCCCGGTGTCGTAGGCCGAGGTGTCCTCGTCGACCTCGACGAAGACGACGCCCGGGGCGCCGAGGTTCTTCTCGGCCCACTCGGCCGAGACGAGTGCGGTGTCGCGACTCATCAGATCACTCCCTGGTGAGGATGGTTTGGTGAGCCTGCGCGTGGAGATCGATGTCGATGGTTGTCGCACCACACGCGGACCCTGAGCTAGGAACGGATCACGGGTACGTGCGACGGCGCCGCTGCCGGGCGTTGGAGGGGAACCGGGAAGGTTCGTGGACCCTGGTGGCCGCCGTTCAGGCGGCCGGAGACAGCCCCGCCGTCAGATGACGGGGCGACACAGGCAGGTGGCCACGCGGCACAGGTCGACCGCGCGCCGTTTGGTGAGGTGGGTCCCCATGGGCAGGGAGATTACCAGCCGAGGCGACAGGTGCCACCAGGCCGACCAGCATCCGGGACGGCCGGACCGCTCCCCGGACCGGCCGCGTGCGGCTCTCAGCCCGCGGAGTTGATGGGCACGTTCGCCGCGTCCGCAGTGACCACCAGGCCCTCCGGCTTCGGCTCCACCTTGCGCAGGTTGAGCTGGAACGGCAGCTCCGGCAGCGGCACGTCGATCGAGATGCCCTGCGCGTACCGGGTCAGCGCGGCACGCGCCAGCGGCACGTTCGGCAGGCCGTCCGCGGTGAGGTCGTTGAAGCGCAGCGCCACCTTGTTGCCGGCCACCGTGACGTCGGCGGTGCCGTTGACGGTGAGCTTGATGCCGAGGACGTCCACCGGGGCGGTGACGGCGAGCTTGCCGTTGCGCTCGCCCAGCGTCAGCCCGGGACGGTCCAGCAGCTTGGCCAGGCTCTCGTAGGTGACGGTGCCCCGCCCGTCCACGCTCTCGGCCACCACGTCGCCCCGGCCGGAGCGCAGCGTGTCCAGCGAGGCGGTCACGTTGCGGGCGTCCACGTCCAGCTTCGGCACCTCGACCGCGTCGCCCTGCACGTCACCGCGTACGTCGGTGAGCTGGATCGAGATGCGCTCGTACCGGCCGTCGAGCACCTGGGTGAGGAACGGGAAGCCACCCACCTCGACCTGCGGCGCGGCGGACTGCGCGTCCTGCTTGGCGATCTCCTGCCGGACCTGGTCGGCGATGGCGCGCTCGGCCACGCCGGCGGCGACCCGGTCGGCGACCACGAGCAGCCCGGCCAGCACCAGCAGCAGGACGAGGAAGCCGATCAGCACCTTCCGGCCCCGTCGCCGGGGTCGACCCTCCGCCGGATACGCCTCTGCCACGCCGCCTCCCGTCCTCGCCGCCGTCACCGCGCCTCGCGGCGCAACCGTACTTACCCGAGGCGAATCCTCCCCAACCGCGTCACAGGAACAGCACGCACATGGCGTACGCGGCGGGCGCGGCCAGCGCGAACCCGCCCAGCGGCCCCTGCATGTGCCGGGCCACCCACATCGTCGGCGGTTCACCGGCCATCAGCCGGCCCGCCTCGGCGTACCCCACGGCGAGGTCGGCCAGGACGGCGGTGGCCGCGCTGACCACCCCGACCAGGGCGGCGCTGGTCGGGGTGAATCCGACCAGGTAACTGCCGAGCACGGCGCTGGTGAGCGTGCCGAGCATGGCGCCGACGACCACGCCGGCCGCGCCGCGTGGCACCTGCGGGGCGAGCCGGGGCCACGGCGCGACCGCGTCGGTGAGCCGGGCGACGAGCAACGCCACCCCGGCGGCGGTGAGGCAGACCGTGATCGCCTGGGTGCCCTTGGGGATCCGGCTGAGCACGACGAGCGTGGCGAAGGAGACCACGCCGACCACGATGAGCAGGGTGCCGCCGAGCGAGTCGGTCACCCGGACCCGGTCCACCCGCCGCACGAGCTGGCCCAGTACGGCGAGCAGGAGCCCGGCGAGCGCGGCGTAGCCGAGCGGGGCCAGGCCGGCGATGTCCGACCGCACGGCGGCGACGTCGGCGATCACCGCCGTCGCGGCGCTGACGAGCGCGACGACGAGCAGCGCGGGCGGCCGCATGGCCATCGTCCAGGCCAGCACGAACAGCAACTGGACGCCGAAGATGATCGCGGCGAACGGCAGCCGGTGCCCCGGGCCCGAGGTCTGCGCGCCGAGCACGAGGCCGACGCCGAGCAGCGCGGCGAAGCCGGCCACGGTGAGCGCCAGCGGGCGGCGGACCGGGACCGGCGGCACCTCCTCCTCGGGCTCCTCGTCGGACTCGTCGTCGGGACGCCGGCCGGGCCCGCCCTTGCGCAGCCGGCGCGGGCCCTTGCGTTCCGGCCGGTCGCCCTCCTCGTCGTCCGCGGGGCCGGTGCGCGGGGCGGGCGGGTAGCCACGGGCGGGGGCGGACGCGCCGGTGGGCGGCTCGTCGGTCCACGGGTCACGGCCGGTGTCGCGCGAGGTGGAGGGAAACACGCCCCGATCGTGCCAGACCCGGGCGGCTCGGCGGAGGTCCCGGTTTCGGCGACGTTAAAACCTGCGCCGCGATCGAGGGCAGAAAGGGCAAACGGTAAATCGCGCGAAGGTGACGCCCGGTCCATCGGTTACGCTCAGGCCGTTACCCGCCCGTCGACGACGCCGGGACCCACGCAAGTTCACAGTGCCGCCCGTAGCCGGGCGTGTCGCTGGTCGCGCGCGGCCGGAAGGCCGCCGGGACGGAGGTGATCGTGGAGCTCCTGCTGCTCGTGACCGCACGGGCCGGTGAGCCGTCGGCGGTGTTGCCGGCACTCGACCTGCTGCCCCACTCGGTCCGCACCGCACCCCGTGACGTCCGCACGCTGGTCTCCGGCCCGACGCCGGACGCCGTCCTGGTGGACGCCCGCTCCGAGCTGAGCGAGGCGCGGGCCACCTGCCGGATGCTGCACGCCACCGGGCTCGGCGTACCGCTCGTCGCGGTCGTCACCGAGGCGGGCCTGATCGCGCTGAACGCGGACTGGGGCGTCGACGACGTGATCCTGGCCGGCGCCGGGCCGGCCGAGGTCGAGGCGCGACTGCGGCTCGCTGTGGGCCGGCTCAGCAACGCCACCGCCGGCGCCGGCGGCTCGATCCGGGCCGGCGAGCTGAACATCGACCCGGACACGTACGCCGCCAAGCTGAAGGGCCGGCCGCTCGACCTCACGTACAAGGAGTTCGAGCTGTTGAAGTTCCTGGCCCAGCACCCGGGGCGGGTGTTCACCCGGGACCAGTTGCTGCGTGAGGTCTGGGGCTACGACTACTTCGGCGGCACCCGGACGGTGGACGTGCACGTGCGGCGGCTGCGCGCCAAGCTCGGCTCGGAGTACGAGTCGATGATCGGCACCGTCCGCCAGGTGGGCTACAAGTTCGTCGTACCGCCGTCGCGCTCGCTGCCGGAGCCGGAGCCCGCCCCGCTGCCTGTCTGACCGCCTCCGCTCCACCCCGCTAGAGGGCACTTTTCGCGTATGCCCTTTTTGCCCGATCAGTCAGTCATATCCTGGCTGCCGGAATTGTCGGGCTAAGGGGGCGACGGTGCGCGCGGTGAACACGGGGGCGACGAACGGCCGGTGCCGCTGATGCGGGCCTCGACGCTGCGCGCCGCCGGGCTCGTGACAGTCGTGCTGGCCGGCCTGCTCGGTTCGGCCTTCGTGCTGGGCCGCAGCCTGGTGCCGGACCCGCACCCGTCGGCCGCCGGAGTCGCCACCACGCTCACCGGGCCGCGCTACGGCGAGCAACCACCCAGCACCGACTTCCCCGGCGGCACGACCAGCCCCCGGCCGAGCCCCGACGCCGCGCCGGACGCCGCTCCCGTCCCGCCCGACGGCGACGGCCCGTACGGCGCCCAGGTCGCCACCGGCTCGTCCCGGGTCGCGCTGACCTTCGACGACGGCCCCGATCCGCGCTGGACCCCGCAGGTGCTCGCGCTGCTGGCCCAGTACGGCGTACGGGCGACGTTCTGCGTCGTCGGCGAGAACGTCGAGGCCCACCCGGATCTGGTGCGCTCGATCGTGGCCGAGGGCCACACGCTGTGCAACCACTCCTGGAACCACGACGTCAACCTGGGCAAGCGATCCCCGGCGACGATCCGCGCCGACCTGCTGCGCACGAACGACGCGATCCTGGCCGCCGCGCCGGACGCGCGGATCACGTACTACCGCCAGCCCGGCGGGGCCTGGACGCCGTCCGTCATGTCGGCCTGCGCCGACCTGAACCTCACCCCGCTGCACTGGAGCGTGGACCCGTCGGACTGGAAGGCACCGGGCGCCACCACCATCGAGGCGATGGTCCGCTCGCAGATGGGGCCCGGCGCGATAGTGCTCATGCACGACGCGGGCGGGGACCGGTCCGGCACGGTCAGCGCGTTGCAGCAACTCCTGCCCGAACTGCTGGCCCGGTTCGAACTGGAGCCGCTGCCCGTCGGCAGCCCGTGACGAGCGCCACCGACCACCGTCGTCGTCGGACGCGAACCGCGGCCCGCCGAGCGCTACCGTGACTCAGATGAGCAGCACCGAGCCGACGCGTGGTCCCGCCGACCGGATCGACCGGCCGGACCGGCTGACGCCGGATGGGATCGACCGGCCGGACCGGCTGACGCCGGACGAGGTCGCCGAGGTGCTCGCGCTGGCCCGCGCCGCCGGTGACGCCGACGGCGCCGACCCGCTCGACGAGCACGTGCTGCTGCGGCTGCGCGACCCCGAGGCGCCCGCCGTGCACCTCACCGCCCGCACCACCGAGGGCACCCTCGCCGGGTACGCGCACCTCGACACCACCGCCCCGGCCGACGGAGTCGGCGTGGAGATGGTCGTGCACCCCGCGTACCGGCGGCGCGGCTCCGGCCGGGCACTGGCCCGTGCCGTGGTGGCCGCCGCTCCCGGGCCGCTGCGCGCCTGGGCGCACGGCGACCACCCGTCGGCCGCCGCGCTGGCCGTCGACCTGGGCTTCTCCCGGGCGCGGGTGCTCTGGCAGATGCGCCGCCCGCTCACCGCCGAGATGCCGGCGCCGGTCGTACCGGAGGGCGTGACGCTGCGCGCGTTCCGCCCCGGCGAGGACGACGAGGCCTGGCTGGCGGTGAACAACGCCGCCTTCGCCCAGCACCCCGAGCAGGGCAGGTGGACGCTCGACGACCTGCGCGTCCGCATCGCCGAGCCGTGGTTCGACAGGGCCGGGTTCCTGCTCGCCGTCGACTCCGCCACCGGGCGGCTGCTCGGCTTCCACTGGACCAAGGTGCACGAGCGGCAGGGTTCGGCCCGCATCGGCGAGGTGTACGTGCTCGGCGTCGACCCGTCCGCGCACCGGGGCGGGCTGGGCCGGGTGCTCACCGCCGCCGGCCTGACCCACCTCCGCGACGAGCGCGGGCTGGACCGGGTGATGCTCTACGTGGACGAGAGCAACACCGCCGCTGTGGCGCTCTACGAGCGGCTGGGCTTCGCGCACTGGTCCGCACACGTCAACTACCAGCTCGGCTGAGCGTTCGCCGGCCCTGGAAATTCGCCACAAAGGCGATAGCAGGCTGCTAGTTCACGAAATGGACAACCCTTCCTCAGCGTACGGCCACCTCGTCGGCCGAACGTGTTCACCGCGCGTTCACTTGCGTCCGGCGAACCGTCCACCTGGCCCTCCTACCTTTCGTGTCAGCCGGTCAGCGCCGGCCCCCGGCACTCCGGGCGACCTGACCAAAGACGTGAAGGGAAACCCCTCAAGTGAAGCTCCAGCGGCACGGCGCCATCGCCTGTCTCGCTCTTACCGCGGTTATCGGTCTCAGCGCCTGCGGCTCGGACAACAACGAGCCGGCCGGCGCCTCCACCGCCGGTTCCGCCGCCGCGGTGGACTGCGCGACGGGCACGCTGAACGCGCAGGGCTCCTCCGCCCAGAAGAACGCCATGGCCGAGTGGATCAAGGTGTACCAGCAGAAGTGCGCCGGCACCACGATCAACTACGAGCCCAGCGGCTCGGGCGCCGGCATCCAGGCCTTCATCGCCGGCACCGCCGACTTCGCCGGCTCGGACTCCCCCCTCAAGCCGGAGGAGCAGCCGCAGGCCGACGCCAAGTGCACCGGCGGCCAGGCGCTCAACCTGCCGATGGTCATCGGCCCGGTCGCCGTCGTCTACAACGTGGGCGGCGCGGACAACCTCCAGTTCAGCCCGGCCACGCTGGCGAAGATCTTCGCCGGCAAGGTGACCAAGTGGGACGACGCGGCGATCAAGGCCGACAACCCGGACGCCAAGCTGCCGTCGACCGCGATCCAGGCGGTGCACCGCTCCGACGAGTCGGGCACCACCGACAACTTCACCAAGTACCTCTCCAAGACCGCCGAGGCGGACTGGACGCTCGGTAACTCCAAGGCCTGGAAGGCCCCGGGCGGCGTCGGCGCGGCCAAGTCCGACGGTGTGGCCAGCAAGGTCAAGAGCACCGACGGCACCATCAGCTACGTCGAGTGGTCGTACGCCGAGAACTCCGACCTGAAGATGGCGAAGATCAAGAACGGCAACGGCGAGTTCGTCGAGCTGACCGGCGACTCGGCCGGCAAGACCATCGCCGGCGCCAAGTTCGAGGGTCAGGGCAACGACCTGAAGATGTCGATCGACTACAACACCAAGGAGGCCGGGGCGTACCCGATCGTCCTGGCGACCTACGAGATCGTCTGCAGCAAGGGCCTCGCCGCCGACAAGCTGCCGCTGGTCAAGGGCCTGCTCGGCCACGCCGCCAGCGCCGAGGGGCAGAAGGAGCTCGTCGAGCTCGGCTACGCGCCGCTGCCCGAGACCGTCCGCACCAAGGTCGAGGCCGCGGTCAAGAGCCTCTCCTGACGCTCTGACCGACACCTCCTCAACACGAAGCGAGCGAGCAGATGGGTGACACCCCTCACCGCTCGGCCCACGCCGGCACCGGCGGGAACCCCGTGACCACGAGTCACGAGCGACCCGCCGGTGCCTCGGCGCGTGTGGCCGAGCGCCCCGGTAACCCGGGCCGCCCCGACGGTGGCCTCGGCGGCGGCGGTGCCCTCCCCCGGGCCCGCGCCTTCGGCGCGGAACGGGCGTTCCGCGGCCTGACCCTGGCCGCCGGCACCACGGTCCTGGTGGTCATCGCGGCCATCGCGATCTTCCTGGTCGCCAAGGCCGTCCCGGCGCTGCGGGCGAACACCGAGTCGTTCTGGACGTTCGAGGGCTGGTTCCCGAACGACAACCCGCCGCAGTTCGGCATCGGCGCGCTCGCCTTCGGTACGGTCCTGAGCTCGCTGCTGGCGCTGCTCATGGCGGTGCCGGTCGCGCTGGGCATCGCCCTGTACCTGTCGCACTACGCGCCCCGGCGGCTCGGCAACGCCCTGGGCTTCCTGATCGACCTGCTGGCCGCCGTGCCGAGCGTCGTGTTCGGCCTCTGGGGCCGGGACTACTTCGCCCAGCCGGTCGCCGACCTGTCCGCCTGGCTGAACAGGTACTTCGGCTGGATCCCGATCTTCGGCGACGGCCCGTACGGCAACTCGATCCTGCTCGGCTCGGTGGTGCTCGCCATCATGGTGCTGCCGATCGTCACCTCGCTGTCCCGCGAGGTGTTCCGGCAGACCCCGACCGCGAACGAGGAGGCGGCGCTCGCGCTCGGCGCCACCCGCTGGGAGATGATCCGCACCGCGGTCCTCCCGTACGGGCGGCCCGGCGTCATCGCCGCGGTGATGCTCGGCCTGGGCCGGGCGCTCGGCGAGACCATCGCGCTGGCGCTCACGCTCGGCTCCACGTACGCCATCTCGTTCAACATCCTGGCCAGCGGCGGCAACTCGATCGCCGCGAACATCGCCAACCGGTTCGCCGAGGCGAACGACACCGGCCGGGGCGCACTCATCGCCTCCGGCCTGGTGCTGTTCGCGATCACGCTGATCGTCAACATCACCGCCCGGGCGATCATCCACCGGCGGCGCGAGTTCACGGAGTCGGCCGCATGACCACTACCCTCACCCCCCGCCGCCCGCGCCCGCCGGCCCAGCCGGCCACGTTGCGGGCGAGGCGGCTTCCCGCGTACGCCGCTCCGGCCATCGCCGTCGCGGCCCTGCTGCTCGCGGCGGCAGTGGTGTACGGCGCCGGCATCGGCGGCCCGGTCCTGGTCGTGGTGGTCGGCGCGCTGCTCTACCTGGCCGGTCTGTTCGTCGCGGCGAACGCGGTGGAGGGCCGCCGGTCGGCCCGCAACCGCACCTGGAGCGCGCTGATCCACTCCGCGTTCGTGCTGGCGGTGCTGCCGCTGGCCTCGGTGGTCTGGACGCTGGTGAGCAAGGGCTCCGAGCGGCTGGACGCGAACTTCTTCGGCACCTCGATGAACAACATCGGGTCGCGGGACGCCAACGGCGGCGCGTACCACGCGATCGTCGGCACGTTGCAGCAGGTCGGCATCGCCACACTGATCACGGTGCCGCTCGGCGTGCTCTGCGCGATCTACATCGTCGAGTACGGCCGGGGCCGGTTCGCCTTCACCATCCGCTTCTTCGTGGACGTGATGACCGGCATCCCGTCGATCGTCACCGGCCTGTTCGTGCTGGCCTTCTGGGTGCTGATCGTCTCGCCGTGGTTCAACGACGGCCGCCCGGGCTTCTCCGGCTTCGCCGCCGCGCTGGCGCTGAGCGTGCTGATGCTGCCCACTGTGGTCCGCTCCACCGAGGAGATGCTCCGGCTGGTGCCGGCGCCGCTGCGCGAGGGCGCGTACGCCCTGGGCGTACCGAAGTGGAAGACCATCCTGCGGGTCGTGCTGCCGACCGCGCTGCCCGGCATCGTCACCGGCATCATGCTCGCCATCGCGCGGGCCGCCGGTGAGACCGCGCCGGTGCTGCTCGTCGCCGGCGGCGGCGCGGCGATCAACTTCAACCCGTTCGAGAACAACCAGTCGTCGCTGGCTCTCTTCGTCTACCAGCAGGCCGGTGAGGCGTCGAAGTACTCGCCGGCACGGGCGTGGACCGCGGCGCTGACGCTTGTCGCTCTCGTCCTCGTCCTCACCGTGGCGGCGAAGCTGCTGTCCCGCCGCAACCGGCTCGGCCGATGAACCCCGGAGGTACCGCCACCATGGCCAAGCGCATCGAAGCCACGAACGTGACCGCCTACTACGGCGGGTTCAAGGCGATCGAGAACATCAACCTGACCGTCGAGCCGAAGACCGTCACCGCCCTGATCGGGCCGTCCGGCTGCGGCAAGTCCACCTTCCTGCGGTCGATCAACCGGATGCACGAGGTGCTGCCCGGCGCCCGGGTCGAGGGCAGCCTCACCATCGACGACCAGGACATCTACGACCGCGACGTGGACGTCACCGCGGTCCGCCGGATGATCGGCATGGTCTTCCAGCGGCCGAACCCGTTCCCCACCATGAGTATCTTCGAGAACGTGGTGGCCGGCCTGCGGCTCAACGGCGTACGGCGCAAGTCGATCCTGGAGGAGGCCGCCGAGCGGGCGCTCCGCTCGGCGAACCTGTGGGACGAGGTGAAGGACCGCCTCGCCAAGCCGGGCGCGGGCCTGTCCGGCGGTCAGCAGCAGCGGCTCTGCATCGCCCGCACCATCGCTGTCGAGCCGCAGGTGGTGCTGATGGACGAGCCCTGCTCGGCGCTGGACCCGATCTCCACGCTGGCGATCGAGGATCTGATGTTCCAGCTCAAGGACAAGTTCACCATCATCATCGTCACGCACAACATGCAGCAGGCCGCGCGGGTGTCGGACCGGACCGCCTTCTTCTCGATCGAGAAGACCGGCGACGCGGGCCGCCTGATCGAGTACGACAACACCCAGAAGATCTTCAGCAACCCGACCCAGAAGAAGACCGAGGACTACATCACCGGCCGCTTCGGCTGAGGTGTAAGGAGGGGCACCCTATTAACGCCTCCGGTAGAGGAAGGGGCCCCTCTTAACACCACCGGCCGAGGTCAGCTCAGGCGAAAGAGGGGCTCGTCGCCGTCCAGGCCGTCGATGTGGGGCAGGATCGGCGTACCCGGCTCGCGCTCTGCCGCGGCGCGGGCCACGGCGGCGAGGTCGCCCGCGGCGGCGACCTCGGCGAGCGTGACCATGGTCGGCGGCAGCATGGTCAGCTCGCCGGCCTCCGCCCGGGCCAGCGCGTCCGCCGGGCGCAGCCACAGCGTGTGGTCGGCCTCGCCGGAGACGTCCCGGGTCCGCTGCCCCTCGGGCAGCAGGGCGACGAAGAAGTACGTGTCGAAGCGGCGCGGTTCGAACTCCGGGGTGATCCACCGGCTCCACGGCAGCAGCAGGTCGGACCGGAGCGTCAGGCCCCGCCCGGCCAGCAGGTCCGCGAAGCCGACCCGCCGGCCCTCCAGATCCTGCCGGGCCGCCTCCCAGTCGTCGCCGCTCACGTCGCCGACCACGGTGTCCGGGTCCGGCCCGGCGAGCAGCACGCCCGCCTCCTCGAAGACCTCGCGGGCGGCGGCGCACACCACCGCCTGCGCGTCGGACGGGTCGAGCCGGAGCCGCTCCCCCCACACCGCCGGTTCCGGGCCGGCCCACCCGAGGTGCGCCTCCGAGTCGGAGCGGTCCACGCCGCCGCCGGGGAAGGCGTACATGCCGCCGAACGTCATCGCCGCCACCCGGCGGATCATGTAGACCTCGAAGCCGTCGCCGGCCGGGCGGAGCAACAGCACGGTGGCGGCGACCCGGGGTACGGCGGGCACGGCGCCCTCGGCCCGGAACCGGCGGGCGTGCTCCACCAGGGCGGGGGGTGCGGCGAAGCCGTCGATCGTCATGCGCCGAGCCTAGTGCGGTACCGCGCGAAGCTGCCCCGCCACCTGATGGCGTCCTCGCCCGGTTGCGGCAATGCTCCTCCTGTGACGGATCTCGACAACCAGGCGGGCTATTGGAATTCCACGGGTAGCGCGAAGACTTTCGGCCACCCGGTCGCACGTCAGTGGCTGGACGGCGTCGATCGGCGGGCACGCGTGCTCGACTACGGGTGCGGTTACGGTCGGCTGGCAGGGCTGCTCGTGCGGTGGGGCTTCGAGAACGTCGAGGGGGTGGATGTCGCACCCCGTCTCGTCAATCGCGCCATTCAGGAGCAACCCGGCGCGCGGTTCACGGTTCTCACCAGTCCTCCGCACCTCGATCACCCGGATGACAGTGTCGACCTGGTGCTGCTGTTCGCGGTGTTGACGTGCATACCCGGCGACGCCGGGCAGCGGGAACTGGTGACGGAGCTAGGTCGGGTGCTACGGCCGGGCGGGCTTCTCTATGTCAGTGACCTGTGCCTGCAGGAGGATGACCGCAACCGTTCCCGGTATGAACGGTTCGCGGCCAAGTACGGCACCTACGGGATCTTCGAGACCGACGACGGGGCGGTGTGCCGACACCACACCACTGACTGGCTGGACCAGCTGCTCGGCGATTTCGACGTTGTCGCCAGCCGCGACGTCGCAGTGGAGACGATGAACGGCCGTCCGGCCCGGGCGAGCCAGCGGTTGGCAGCCAAGCCGCAGCCCGGAGCGTCCCGGGCCGGGCACCGTGGCGTGGGGGACTCGTCCGGTCGGCGACAGTGCCCGCCGTCGCACGCGGACCCGCGCTCCACGAGCGGGCAGCCCGATCACACTGGGTGATTTTCTTCCCCGGCCGGAGAGGATCCCTCCGCCGCCTTTTGCTCTGCAGCCGAATCCGCAACGGTCACCCTCCGCGAGCGGTGCGCAAAAGGCTGCAGAGCAAAGGGGCCGAGAGGGCATCGACCGATGCCGAGCACAGGATGGGCATATGTCCAATAAGGCCCCTTCCGGGCGCTCGACTCTGACACGTGGGCGACAGCGGCCGCTACGCTCCGCAATATTCACCCTCCGTGTTGCACCGGAGCCTCGAAGTCAGGCGGACGGGCCGTCGGCGCCCGGGCACAGGGCTGCGGCGACCAGCCGCGCCTGGCAGGGTGGTGACCCATGATCGACGACTTCGCGAAGCAGTATCTGCACAACGACCTGCGCCAGATCCGCGAGGCGATGCTGTGGAAGCTCGACGGGCTGTCCGAGTACGACGTGCGCCGTCCCCTGACCGCGTCCGGCACCAACCTGCTCGGCCTGGTCAAGCACCTGTCCTTCGGGGAGGCCCGGTACTTCGGCGAGGTGTTCGGCAGGCCGTTCCCGGAGCCGCTGCCCCGGTGGGACGCCCCGGATCCGGACGGCACCGACATGTGGGCGACCGAGCACGAGACCCGCGAGGAGGTGATCGGCCGCTACCGGCGGGCGGCCGAGCACGCGGACGCGACGATCGACGCCCTCGCCGTCGACGCTCCCGGCCACGTGCCGTGGTGGCCCCGCCCGGACGTCAAGTTGTTCAACATCCTGGTCCACGTGGTGGCCGAGACCAATCGGCACGCGGGGCACGCCGACATCCTGCGCGAGCAGCTCGACGGCTCGACCGGGGCATGGGCCGGGTACGCGCACCTGGAACCCGACCAGCCGACACTGACGGTGCGTCGGGCGATGATCGAGCGGGCCGCCCGGGCCGCCGACACCCACGGCATCGCCTGACGTCCCGACGGGTGGATCACCCTGCCGGCCCCGGAGCGGGAAGGGATAGCGTGCCGGGCATGACGCGTTGGGGAATCCTGGCAACCGGAAACATCGCCGCCCGCTTCGCCGAGGATCTGCGGCTGGTGCCGGACGCCGAACTGGTCGCGGTCGGCTCGCGTACCCGGGAGAGCGCCGAACTGTTCGCGCGCCGGCACGACGTGCCGCGGGCGTACGCCTCGTGGGCGGAACTGGCCGCGGACCCGGACCTGGACGCGATCTACGTGGCCACCCCGCACGCCGCGCACCACGAGGCGGCGCTCGCCTGCCTGGCCGGCGGCAAGGCCGTGCTCGTGGAGAAGCCGTGCACGCTGGACCTGCCGACCACCACCGACCTGGTGGAGACGGCGCGCGCCCGGGGCCTGTTCCTCATGGAGGCCATGTGGATGCGGACGAACCCGCTGATCCTGCGCGTGCTGGAGCTGATCCGGGACGGCGCGATCGGTGAGGTGACGCACGTGCGGGCGGACTTCGGGGTGGCCGGGCCGTTCCCGCCGGAGCACCGGATGCGGGCCCGCACGCTCGGCGGCGGCGCGCTGCTCGACCTCGGCGTGTACCCGCTGAGCCTGGCCCACCTGGTGCTCGGCGTGCCGCAGCACGTGCAGGCGTGGGCGAAGCTGACCCCGGAGGCGGTGGACGAGAACACCGGCATGGTGCTCGGCTGGGACTCCGGCGCGGTGGCGACGCTCAGCTGCGGCATGGTCGGGGCGACAGCGATCTCCGCGTCGATCACCGGTACGACCGGCCGGATCGACCTGCCCGAGCTGTTCTTCCGGCCCGCGCACGTGGTGCTGCACCGGGCCGGCGCCGAGGCGGAGACGATCCCGGCGGACCTGACCGGCGGCGGCTACCAGTACGAGGCGATCGAGGTGCAGCGCTGCCTGGCGGCCGGGCTGACCGAGAGCCCGCTGGTGCCGCACGCCGCCACCCTCGAGGTGATGGGCCTGATCGACGACATCAAGGCCCGGATCGGCGTCTCCTACGCGTGAAGGGTTCCCCGCCACGGCGGGGAACCCTTCGACGTCGTCGCGCGAAGCGCGGAGTGGGGCTCAGAACAAGGGCCGGACCAGCAGGTACGCGAGGCAGGCGATCGCGGCGGCGGCCGGGAACGTGATGATCCAGGCGATCACGATGTTGCCGGCCACGTTCCAGCGCACCGCGGAGAGCCGTTTCGTCGCGCCCACACCCATGATCGCCGAGGTGATCGTGTGCGTGGTGGAGATCGGCGCCTTCAGCACCAGCGCGTTGAAGTAGAGCACCGCGCTGGCCACGGTCTCGGCCGCGAAGCCCTCCGCCGGGCCGAGGTCGATGATCTTCCGGCCGAGCGTCCGGATGATCCGCCAGCCGCCCGCGTACGTGCCGGCCGCCAGCATGGCCGCGGAGGTCCAGAACACCCAGCCCGGGATGTGCGTCTTGCTCTCCTGGAAGCCGCCGGTGTAGAGCGCGAGCACGATGATGCCCATGGTCTTGGCGGCGTCCTGCATGCCGTGGCCGACCGACATGGCGGCGGCGGACGCGGTCTGCGCCCACCGGAAGCCCCGGCTGAGCTTGCCGGGCTGGCCCTTCCGGAACAGCCACATGATCGCCAGCATCATCAGGAAGCCGAGGATCAGGCCGACCACCGGCGAGAGCACCATCGGGACGAGGACCTTCTCGATGATGGTGCCCCACTGGACGATGCCGTCGGCGGCGAACAGGGTGGCGCCGACCAGGCCGCCGAAGAGGGCGTGCGAGGACGAGGACGGCAGGCCGAAGTACCAGGTGATCAGGTTCCAGATGATCGCGCCGAGCACGCCGGCGAAGACCACGCCGAGGCTCTCCACCCCGGTCGGCAGCGTCACCAGGCCGTCGCCGACCGTCTTGGCCACCCCGGCGCCGAAGTGCGCGCCGACGAAGTTGCCGACGGCGGCCAGCGCGAGCGCGATCCGGGGGGTCAGCGCCCGGGTCGAGATGCTGGTGGCGATGGCGTTGGCCGCGTCATGGAAGCCGTTCGTGTAGTCGAACGCCATGGCGACCGCGATCACCGCCAGCACGGCGATGAGTTCGGGACTCACTGGATCAGGACTCCTTGACCGCGATGGTCTCGACGGTGTTGGCGACGTGCTCGAAGGCGTCGCAGGCGGCCTCCAGCTCGTCGGCCACCTCCTTCATCTTCAGCACCGTGAGCGCGTCGTACTCACCGGAGAAGAGGCGTACCAGCAGCATCCGGTACGCCTGGTCGCCGTCGTTCTCGAGCCGGTTGCACTCGATCCAGTAGTCCTCGAGATCCTTCATCGACTTCAGCCGCGGCATCGCCTCGGCGGTGAGCTTGGCCTGCAGGTCGAGCACGTTGACCAGCTCGTGCAGCTCGCGCGGGAGCGACGGGAGCTTGGTCAGGCCGTACAGGTAGAGCAGGTTGCCGACCGCCTCCAGGTGGTCCATCACGTCGTCGAGCAGCGAGCCCAGCCGGTAGATGTCCTCCCGGTCGAACGGCGTGATGAACGTGGAGTTGATCTTCTTGTACAGCTCGTGCGTGATCTGGTCGCTGTCGTGCTCGATGTCGGTCAGCCGCTCGCTGATCGACTGCACGTCGGCACCGGGCAGACCCAGCTCGTTGAGCAGTTCGGTCCCCTTCACCAGGTTCTGCGCGGCCCTGGTGAAGAGCTCGTAGAAGGCGCCCTCGGTGGGACGGAAGGAAAACTTCACAGCACGGACCTCGTCGTGTCGGTGGAAGGGTGGCCGTCGCCCCCCGGGCGTCTGCTCTGCGCATGCTAGGGACCGCGCCGAACCCACTTTCGATCGGCCCACCCCTGGTCAGGCCCGATTCACCGCTCGTTCACCTTCCGTTCACCTGATCACCCGCCGAGTTGGTTCCGTAACCGGTCACGCTCCCGTTCGACGTCGAAATCGGCAGGCGGATACCCCAGATCCAACCCGTCGAACGTCTCCCGCAGCAGGTGGGCGACCGCCCAGTCGCGGTACCACTTGCGGTCCGCCGGCACCACGAACCAGGGCGCCGCGTCCGTGCCGCAACGCTCCAGAGCTTCGGCGTACGCGTCCTGGTAGTCGCCCCAGCGTGCCCGGGTGTCCAGGTCGCTGGCGTTGAACTTCCAGAACTTCGTCGGGTCGGTGAGCCGCTCCATCAGCCGCTCCCCCTGCTCGGCGTACGAGATGTGCAGCATGACCTTCACCACTGTGACCGCCTGCTCGGTCAGCTCCCGCTCGAAGTCGTTGATGATCGCGTACCGGGACCGCCAGGTCGCCTCGTCGACCAGCCCCTCGGCCCGGGCGATGAGCACGTCCTCGTAGTGGGAGCGGTTGAACACGCCCACGTACCCGGGCGGCGGCAGCGCCCGGCGTACCCGCCACAGGAAGTCGTGCCGCGACTCCTCCTCGGTCGGCGGCCCGAACGAGCGGATGTGCAGCCCGAGCGGGTTCATCGCGCCCGCCACCCGCTTCACAGTGCCGTCCTTGCCGCCGCAGTCCATCGCCTGGAGAACCAGCAGCACCCGGCGCGGCCGGTCGCCGTCCAGCCCGGCGTCCGCCTGCGCCGGAGCGCTGGTGGCGCCGCCCGGTCCGGCGGCGCCCTGCGCCGAGGCGTACAGCATCTCCTGCTGCCGCCCGAGTTCCGCGCCGATCAGCTCGACCTGGGCCCGCGCCCACTCCTTGCGCGCCGGCCCGCGCCCGGCCGCCACCGGCAGCCCCGGTGTCGACCGGGGATCGACAGCCGCCAGATCGACAGTCCCCGGCCCCACTCGAAGCAGTTCCCGCATAGGCCCGCCGACGGGCCGCACCACCTCACTCATCCCCCGATCCTCACCCCCGGAGCCGCTCCCCGCCCGCCTCGTCCCGCCGATCTTGCGGTTGCAGTCCCGGGCACGCCCGGAAAGCACCGTTTGCCGGGCGGTAAGCGCAAGATCAACCAGGGTGGGTCGGGTGCCCGCGAGGGTGGCGGGTGCCGTGGCGAGGGTGAGGCGGGAGAATGAGGGGGTGGACGAGCTTGCGGGGGAGTTCGAGGCGGAACGAGGGCGTCTCCTGGCTGTGGCGCAGCGGATGCTGGGTAGCCGCAGCGAGGCCGAGGACGCGGTGCAGGAGACCTGGCTGCGCTTCTCCGGCGCGCTGAGCGACCCCGAGGAGCGCGCCCGCGTACGCGATCTGCGCGGCTGGCTCATCACCACCTGCTCCCGGATCTGCCTGGACGTGCTCCGCTCCGCCCGGGTGCGCCGGGAGGCGTACCCCGGTCAGTGGCTCCCCGAGCCGATGGTGACAGCGGTGCCGGCGGCGGACGGGTTCGCGCCCGACCCGGCCGAGCGGGCGGTACGGGCCGACCAGCTCGGCACCGCGCTGCTGGTCGTGCTGGAACGGCTGACGCCGGAGCAGCGGGTGGCGTTCGTGCTGCACGACGTGTTCGCGGTGCCGTTCGCCGACGTGGCGGACGTGCTCGCGGTGACGCCGGAGGCGGCCCGTCAGCTGGCGTCGCGGGCCCGGCGGGCGGTGCACGCGCCGGATGCGCCCCGGCACAGCGCCGACCTCGCCGAGCAGCGGCGGGTGCTCGACGCGTTCGCGGCGGCGGTGGAGTCCGGTGAGCTGGAGCAACTGGTCCGCGTACTCGCCCCGGACGTGGTGTCGATCGGCGACGCCGGCGGTCACTTCCCGGCCGGAACCCGGGCGGTGGTCGGCACCGACTCGGTCGGCCGCCTGCTCCTCGGTCTGTACGGCCAGGCCCGGCAGCGGGGTGGCCTGCGGGGCCGGCCGGTGCTGGTGGACGGCACGCTGGGGTGGCAGTCGGAGTTCCTCCACCGGGACGGGCGGACCATCCGCATGGTCACCTCGTTCGCGGTCCACGAGGGGCGGATCACCGGCGTGTTCAACCAGCTCAACCCGGCCAAGGTCGGCGAGCTGCCGCCGCTGGGGCCGGACGCCGTCTGGCCGCCGCGCTGGTGAGCCGGCTCAGACCACCAGTGCCAGCCACTTCCGGTACGACGTGGCGAACGGCTCGGTGCCGTCGCCGAGCGCGCCGAGCAGCCAGCGGGACGCGGCCTCGGCCTCGGTGACCACGTCCTCCGGGTAGCCCCAGCGGGCCCGGTTCACGGCGAACTCGTCCTCGTCGCGCAGCTCGACCAGGCCGGTCTCGCGGCGGCGCACCACGTCCAGGTCGAGGTCGATCAGGTGGACCGTCTCCTCACCCTCCCAGCGGGCCGGGGTGGCGATGTCGCAGTAGACCTCGCTGGTGCGCGGCGGCGGGTTGAACATGCCGGTCCACCAGCCGTGGTGCGGCACCAGCAGGACGAACGGGATCCGCTCGACCGACGGGCGGCCGTGGTAGACGGACTCGGTGCCGGCGGGCACGCCGAGCCAGACGCCGAGATCGTCCTCGGCGAGCCGGCGGGCCGGGTAGTCGCGGTGTGCGCTGCCGTCGTACTTGCGGTAGATCACGCGGACCACATCGCTCGGCATGCCTGGCACCCTAACCGATTCCGGCCACGCCACGCGATCGGGAGGTAACCGGACGCGACCCGCCGTCCCGCCACGCCGTCGGAGCGGCCGGACCCCCGTCGGTGCCGGCGGGTACGGTCGCACGGTGACCCCGTCCCGCACCGCCACCGGCCCGGCCGTCCCGAAGAAGCGCCGCAAGGGCCGCGCCGGTGCCGGGGAGCTGCTGACCGCCGCGGTGGGCGCGGTTCCGGGTGGCGCGGCCCGGCCGGGTCAGCAGCAGATGGCCGAGGCGATCGAGCGCAGCATCGCCTCCGGCGAGCATCTGCTGGTGCAGGCCGGGACCGGCACCGGCAAGTCCCTGGCGTACCTCGCTCCGGCGCTGACAGTGGACGGGCCGGTGGTGGTCTCCACCGCCACGCTGGCGTTGCAGTCCCAGCTCGTCGAGCACGACCTGCCGAGGCTGGCCGACGCGGTCGAGCCGGTGCTGGGCCGCCGTCCCACATTCGCCGTGCTGAAGGGGCGTCACCACTATCTCTGCCTGGCCCGCCTGGACAGCTCGGTCGAGGACGAGCCGGACGACGCGCTGTTCGACGCGCCGCGTGCCGGCAACAGCGGCGGCACCAAGTGGCTCGGCGAGGCGGGCCGCCTGGGCAAGCAGGTGCAGCGGCTGCGCGACTGGGCCGAGGAGACCGCCACCGGTGACCGCGACGAGCTGGATCCGGGCGTGGACGACCAGGTGTGGCGCAGCGTGTCCATGCCGGCCCGGGAGTGTGTGGGCGCGAGCCGCTGCCCGTTCGGGCAGGAGTGCTTCGCGGAGGCGTCCCGGGCGCGCGCCCGCGAGGCCGACATCGTGGTCACCAACCACAGCCTGCTCGCCGTCGACATGCTCGCCGGGCGCCACATCGTCCCGCCGCACAGGCTGCTCGTGGTGGACGAGGCGCACGAGCTGGCCGACCGGGTCTCGTCGGCCGCCCAGGCGGAGCTGGTGCCGGAGCTGATCGACAGGTCCACCCGGCGGGCCCGGCCGCTGCTGCGCCCCGACGTGGCCGAACGGCTCACCGAGGCCGGTGACGCGCTCGCCGTGGGGCTGGCCGAGGCGCCGGCCGGGCGGCTCACCGCCGGTCTGCCGCCGGCGCTGCGCGAGGCGTGCACGCTGCTGGACTCGGCGACCCGGGCCGCGCTGGAGGGGATCGGCGACGTGAAGGCCGACGACCCCGATCCGGTACGCAAGCAGCAGGCCAAGGCCGTGCTGGACGAACTGTCCACCACCGCCCAGCGGCTGCTGGAGGAGGCCGACCACGACGTCGCCTGGGTCGAGAAGCCGGACAACGGCAGCCGCCGGGCGCTCGTCGTCGCGCCGCTGTCGGTGGCGGGCACGCTCGCCACCCACCTGTACGACGAGCGCACAGTGGTCGCCACCTCGGCCACGCTGGCGCTGGGCGGCCGCTTCGACACGGTGGCCCGGGCGCTGGGGCTGGACGCGCCGCCGCCCGCCCCGCCGTCACCGGCCGCCGCCGCGATCGCCACCGCTGCCGCCGCGGGCCGCTCTCCGGTCACGCCGGTGGCCGCCGCCGAGGGCAGCCGGGCGTCGATCGGCACCGTCCCCGCGACCGAGGGGCCGGGCTGGAGTTCGCTCGACGTCGGCTCGCCGTTCGACTACGCCCGGCAGGGCATCCTGTACGTCGCCGCGCATCTCCCCCGCCCCAGCGTCTCCGGGTTGCCCGGACCGGCAGGTGAGGAGTTGCTGGCGCTGGTCGAGGCGCTCGGTGGTCGTACCCTCGGGCTGTTCTCGTCGCGACGGGCCGCGCAGCAGGCCGCGGAGCTGGTCCGGGCGCGGACCGACCTGCCCGTGCTGCTCCAGGGCGAGGAGGCGCTGCCGCTGCTGGTGCGCCGGTTCCGCGAGGTACGGGAGAGCTGCCTGTTCGGGGTGATGTCGCTCTGGCAGGGGGTGGACGTGCCGGGCGACGCCTGCCAGCTCGTGGTGATCGACAGGTTGCCGTTCCCCCGCCCGGACGAGCCGCTCGCGGCGGCGCGGGCGGCGGCGGTGGACGCCGGTGGCGGCTCGGGTTTCGCGGCGGTGAGCGTGCCGATCGCGGCGGTCCGGCTGGCCCAGGGTGTCGGCCGGCTGATCCGGGCCACCGGCGATCGGGGCGTGGTGGCGGTGCTCGACTCGCGGCTGGAGACGGCGCGCGGGTACGGCCCGTTCCTGCGCCGCTCGCTGCCGCCGTTCTGGTACACCACCCGGCCCGAGGTGGCCCGGGGCGCGCTGGAACGGCTCGCCAAGAGCTGACGCCCGCGCCTCCCCGGGGCGGGGTGACGCGGGCGTCGGCGGATCGTGCCTGGTCAGGGCGCCTGGGAGGCGACCACCACCGCGTCCGGCGGGGTGTCCGGCACGGTACGCGCGGCGAGCCGGCGCACCGCGGTGTTGAGGACGGCGATCAGCGGCACCGCGACCAGCGCACCGGCGATGCCGGCGAGCACCACGCCGGCGGCGATGCCGATGATCACGGCGAGCGGGTGGATGGCCACCGCGCGGCCCATGATCAGCGGCTGGAGCACGTGGCCCTCGACCTGCTGCACGCCGATCACCGCGCCCAGGATGATCAGGGCGGTCACCGGGCCGCTGTCGACGAGCGCCACCAGCACGGCCACCACGCCGGACAGGAACGCGCCGACGATCGGGATGAACGCGCCCAGGAAGACCAGCGCGGCCAGCGGGAACGCGAACGGGATGTCGAACAGCACCAGGAAGATGCCGATGCCGACCGCGTCGATGAAGGCGACGAGAACCGTGGCCCGCACGTACGCGCCGAGCGTCGCCCAGGACGCGCGACCGGCGTCGTCGACCTTCCAGCGGGCGGCCACCGGCAGCAGCCGGACCAGGAACCGCCAGATGTTGTTGCCGTCGCGCAGGAAGAAGAACGTGGCGAAGAGGACCAGGACGGTGCCGGTGAGCACCTCGGCGAGCGTGGCGGCGGTGCTTATCGCACCGCTGGTGAACCGCTCGGTGTTGCCGTTGATCCAGTTCTGCGCCTCGTCGATGTAGCGGTTGAGCTGGCTGTCGGACAGATGCAGCGGGCCGGTCTTGAACCAGTCCTGGATCTGCCGGACGCCCTCGGAGGACTTCTGGCTCAGCTCCGGTACGCCCTTGATGAACTCGTTGACCACGAGCGTGAGCGTGCCGACGACGGCGGCCAGGCCGCCGACGAGCACCACGGCCGTCGCCAGCGAGCGGGGCAGCCGGGCCCGGAGCAGCCATCCGACCGCCGGGGCGAGCAGCGCGGAGAGCAGCAGCGCGACGGTCAGCGGAATGATCACGATGCTGATCGTGCCGACGATCTTGAGCAGGGCCCAGGTGACGATGCCGATCACGATCAGACGCCAGCACCACGCGGCGGCGATGCGCAGCGCGTGCGGCACCTCGGTGTCGTCTCGGCTCACAGTCGAGGAGTGCAACGCCGCCGGCGGTTCGACGCCCACCACCATCGCCTCCGGCGAGGCGGCCGGTCCTGGTGAGGCGGGCGAGGCCACGCCCCCGTCGGCCGCCTCCGCGGCGGCGGCTCGCCGGGTCCGGGCCGCCTCCCGGCCCGACTCGTACGCACGGCGGAGCCGTCCGCGCATCCGCTCCATGCGGCTCAAGCGCACCTCCGGCAAATCGGCCCCACCGGGTCACAGGGGGCACAGGATACGTCCGTACGCCCCACCCTAGGGCGACTCGGCCACACATTGCCCGCCCGGCGCTCTCACCAACCACGCCGGAATCGACTGACGGCCACGCGGTAGCGTCTTCGCGTGACCGCCGACCAGAGTCTCGACGCCGGGCTGCCGATCCGCCTGCTGCACGACCGCGTGCTGGTGCGTACCGAGGGCGCGGAGGGGGAACGCCGCTCCACCGCCGGCATCGTGATCCCCGCGACGGCAGCCGTCGGCAAGCGGCTGGCCTGGGCCACAGCGGTCGGCGTCGGGCCGAACGTCCGCGCGATCGTGGCCGGCGACCGGGTGCTGTTCGACCCGGACGACCGCTCCGAGGTCGAGTTGCACGGGCGGGCGTACGTGCTGCTGCGCGAGCGGGATGTGCACGCCGTGGCGGCCGAGCGGGTGGAGAGCACCGCCGCCGGCTCCACCGGTCTGTACCTGTAGTCCTCCCCTCCGACGCCGCTCGCTCCGCGGCGGTGCCGTTTGCGGCGCTGCCCGGCGGGAAGCCCAGGCACCTCAGCGCGCCCTGGGGAGGGACACCATGCCGGTAGTGATCAAGAAGATCCTCGCCTGGGGATTCCTCGCGTTCCTGATCTACTTCATGGCGTTCCGGCCGGACGGTGCGGCGCAGGTGTTCAAGGGCATCGGGGCCGCGCTGATGGCCATCGCCCAGGGGCTCGGCGACTTCCTGACCGGCCTGATGAGCTGACCGGCCCCCGATCGGGTTCTCAGCGCCCGGGGTGCCAGGGCGCGCCCGGGTCGTGCCAGCCGCTCGGGCCGTGACCGCTCGGGCCGTAACCGCTCGGCGGGAAGACGGGCGGCGGGGCCAGCACCACCGGGATCGGCACCACCGGGTCGTCCGGCGCCTCCACCGGGCGCTGCGAACCGTCCGGGAACCGCAGGTGGTAGCGCTGACCGTCCCAGACCCCGACCGGCGCCTGCGGGTCACGACCGACGAAGAACGACCGGTACGCGGTGATCGCGTCCAGCAACTCCCGTTCCTCCCGCGCCGTCCGCTCCCGCTCGGCCGGCTTGTGATCGAGTCCCCGGCGCATCCCGTCACGCAGCAGCGCCAGCCGGGTCGCGGCGAACTGGTAGCCGCGCATCGCGCGTACCCCGCCCTCACCGGCGACCCGCCGGGCCCAGGTACGCGCCGCGTGCCGCCGGCCCAGGCTCCCCAGCGCCGCCACCTCGGGCGGGGTGAGCCAGCCCGCGCGGACGTAGTCAGGCAACGTGCGCTCGGTGAGCCGGCCCTCCCAGGCGCGCAGCCAGATCGCCAGCCCCACCATCGCGAAGAAGATCGGCATCATCAGGCCGATGAAGCCGTAGAGCGCGATCACCGGCTGCCCGATGGCCTGGGCGAGCGTCGGCAGCAGGTTCCAGGTGCCGTGCAGGATCATCGCCACGAGCAGCCCGGCGAGCGGCGCGAGCACCCGTACCCGCCGGTCGGCGGTACGCGCCGCGATACCGAGCCCGACGCCGGTCATCGAGGTGAACAGCGGGTGGGCGAAGCCGAACAGCAGGATCCGGCCGATGAACAGCGCGATCACCAGCTGCGTGCCGGTGGCCGGGCCGTACTGCTCCACGCCGGTGCGGTAGCCGTACCCGCCCAGGTAGAGGATGTTCTCCACCATGGCGAAGCCGACCGCGGAGAGCCCGCAGTAGACCAGGCCGTCGGTGATCCCGGAGAACTCGCGGCGCCGGAAGATCAGCAGCAGGAGCGGGCCGGCCGCCTTGGTCAGCTCCTCGATGAACGGGGCGACGAGCACCGCGGTGAGCGCGGCGGGCAGCCCCAGGTCGTCGAAGATCTGCGCGCCGGTCTGGTTGACCTTCAGCGAGATGGCGGTGGAGACGAAGGCACCCCAGGCGAAGCAGAAGACCAGGTAGGGCAGCGGCTCGGGCTCGTAGCGGTCGAGCCACAGGAGGCAGGCGACCAGCACCGGCACCGGCAGGACCGCCGCGACGGCACCCACCAGGAGTGCCTCCGCGCCCAGGCTCTCACTCAGCTGGTAGACCATGTAGAGCGCGCCGGCCGCGATCAGCAGCACCACCCCGGCCAGCACCGACGCCCGTCGCCAGCCGAACCGGCGCGACGGCATCCCGGGCGTCGGCGCACCCGCGGGCGGGGCGGCGGGCGCGTGCGGTGGCGGCGGTACTGCGCCGGGCGGGGTGTCGGCCATGCGGTCAGCGTAGTCACCCGCGACCCACTGGTCCGGTCGCATCGTCACGGCTATGCTCCCGAACAGGTCACGAGCGCCAGCGTCAAGCCCCGGCTTGCTGGCCGGCAACCCTCGTCGAGGTTCGCGGTGGGGTGCCCCGGGTGATGACCGGGCCCGGTGCCGCTCCGCGTGCCGGGCAAGCGCGGACCCCGTCCCGGCACGCCTGGGGTCCCTGTGACCCGGAGGCTCCGGCATGACCGTCACCCTCGTACCCTCGCTGCCCGTGCTGCCCGCGCCGGCCCGGCCCGACCCGCTCGGCGTGCTCGGCGTACCCGGGGAGATCAACCTGGACCACGCCGCCAGCGCGCCGTGCGCGCGGGCCGCGGCCGACGCGGTGGCCGGGCTTCTTCCCTGGTACGCGAGTGTGCACCGGGGCGCCGGCGCGCTGTCGCGGCGCTGCACGCTGGCCTACGAGCGGGCCCGGCAGACGGTAGGCGACTTCCTCGGCGCCCGCCCCGGCGACCACGTGATCTTCACCCGGAACACCACCGACGCGCTGAACCTGCTGGCCCGGGCGCTGCCCGCCGGCACCACCGTGATCACGTTCGGCGGCGAGCACCACGCCAACCTGCTGCCCTGGCCGCGCGGCTCGGTACGGCTTCCGGTGCCGGACAGTCCGGCCGGCGCAGTCCGGTCCCTCGCGGCGGCGCTCGGCGAACTGGCCCGCGACGCCCGGCCCGGCCTGCCGGTGTTGGTAGCGGTCACCGGCGCCGGCAACGTCACCGGCGAGTGCTGGCCGGTCGCCGAACTGGCCCGGGTGGCGCACCGGCACGGCGCCCGCATCCTGGTCGACGCCGCGCAGCTCGCCCCGCACGCCCCGGTCGACCTGACCGCGCTGGACGTGGACTACGTGGCAGTGTCCGGGCACAAGCTGTACGCCCCGTTCGGCGCGGGCGTGCTCGCCGGGCGGGCGGACTGGCTGGACGCGGCCCCGCCGTACCTGGCCGGAGGCGGCGCCACCAGCCACGTCGGCGCGGCGACGCACGAGGTGCGCTGGACGACCGGCCCGGCCCGGCACGAGGCCGGCACCCCGAACCTGCTCGGCGCGGTGGCACTCGCCGCGGTCTGCGAGGCGCTCGGCGCGGCCGACCGGGACGCGCTGCACGCCCGGGAACAGGCGCTGCTGGCGCGACTGCGTACCGGCCTGGCCGCGCTGCCGGACGTGGTGGAGCTGCGCATGTTCTCCCCCGAAGCGCCCCGGGTGGGCATCGTCAGCTTCGTGGTCGCCGGGCGGGACTCCGCCGAGGTGGCCGCCCACCTGGCGAGCCGGCACCGGATCGGGGTACGCGACGGGCTGTTCTGCGCCCACCCGCTGACCCGGCGCCTGCTGGCCGAGGCCGCCGCCCGTACCGGCCGCACCGACCTGCCCCCGACAGCCCTACGCGCCAGCCTGGGCCTGGGCACCACACCGAGCGAGGTAGACACCCTCCTGACGGCCCTGACCCACCTCCCCTAGCCCTCTCCCCCTCCGCACCCGCACCCACCCACCCCCCACCTCGGTCGATCATGAAGTTGACCGGCCCGGAAAACGCTTTCCCGGCAGCCAACCTCATGATCGACGCCGGACGGGTAGCCGGGCGAGGGTGGGAGGGCGGGCGGGGGTCAGCCGACGGGTGGGGCTGTGGGTGGGTGGGCGGCGGGGTTCCGGGCTGCGGGTTCGCCCTGGCGGTTCTCGCCGAACGCCTGCCGGACCAGCCGGTTCGCCTCCTCCTGCTCGATCCCGGAGGCCACCATCAGATCGCTCGCCGTGGTACGCACCTGGGCGATCACCACGCTGCCGGAGAAGCCGACCCCCTCGGCGTACGCCCGGCCGGCCTCGCTCACCGCGCGCAGCGACCGTTCCCGGGCCTCCTGCGGCTCCTGCCCGGCGGCGAACTCCTGGCGGAGCAGGCGCACCGACTCGGCCAGGTGACCGATCGCGTCCGGCATCGGCTCGGGGGCCGGTTCGTCGTCCTCGATCATGGTGACCGCGCGGCGGATCAGCGTGCCGGTGTTGCGCATGGCCCGGTCGATCGGGTCGGCCGCCTCCGCGTAGTGGGTCAGCTCGCTGCGCCGGTGCCAGCGGGCCGGGGACAGCGTGCTGGTCTCCTTCGCGCCTTCGATCGCCTCGGAGAGCGCGGCCAGTTCCTCCTTGTTCTCCCGCAGCCGGAACAGCGCCTGCTGGGCCGCGTCCCGGTCCCGGCTGCGCACCGCCTCGGCGCAGGCGTCGAGCTGGTCGGCGAGGAGGTCCAGCGCGGGCCGGGCGGCCCGGTTGATCACCCGAAGCGGGTTGAGCGGCAACAGGATGGCGGTGACCAGCAGCGCGATGCCGCCGCCGAGTAACGCGTCGATGAAGCGGGGGAACTCCAGGTTCTCGGTGGACGGGCTGAGCGTCACGATCAGCACCGCGGTGGCCGCGGCCTGGATCACGATGGCGACGCTCGCCCCGGCGAAGATGCTCAGCAGGATCGCCGAGGTCACCACGAGCGCGAGCTGCCACGCGCCGGTGCCGACGAAGTAGATCAGCGCGTCGCCGACGAGCACGCCGACCGCCACCCCGGCGATCAGTTCGACCGTACGCCTGAACCGCTGCCCGACCGAGGCGGCGAGCGTGCCGACGGCGGAGATCGGGGCGAAGACCGGCTGCGGGTTCTTCAGCAGCCGGTGTGAGACCAGGTACGCCAGGCCGGCGGCGAGGCCGGCCTGCACGGCGAGACCGAACGCGGTACGGACCCGGTGCAGCCGGTCGTGCAGCGTCGCCTTGCCCCGGTGCCGCAACTCCTCCATCGCGGAGGCGATCCGCTGCCCGTCCCGGTCCGCCAGCCCTTCGCGCAGCTTGCCACGACGCAGGAACTGCAGTCGTCCGTCCCGGGCCATGGCCGGTACTACCCGTACCGCACCGGCTGAATCCCTCCGACCGGACCGGAGTGGGGCAGACTGCACCCGATGGACGACCTGACGGCACGCTGGCGGGACGCGGCACGGGCGGCGGGCGCGACCGATCCGGCGGCTGCCGACCGGGCCGGTGCCCGGCTGCTGGCGGGCTGGCGGGAGCCGCACCGGCGCTACCACGACGAGGCGCACCTGCGGGCGGTGCTCGACGTGGTCGACACGTACGCCGGTCTGGCCCGCGACGCGGACCTGGTCCGGCTGGCGGCGTGGTGCCACGACGCGGTCTACGACCCGCGCGCGGCGGGCGACGCCAACGAGCGGGCCAGCGCCGACCTGGCCGTCGAGCTGCTGGCCGCCGCCGGGCTCCCGGCCGCGACGGTGACCGGGGTACGCCGCCTGGTGCTGCTCACCGCCGGCCACGCGGCCGGGCCGGACGATCCGGACGGCGCGCTGCTGTGCGACGCGGACCTGGCGGTGCTCGCCGCCCCGCCGGAGCGCTACGACAGGTATGCCGCGGCGATCCGCGCCGAGTACGCGCACGTGCCCGATCCGGACTTCCGCACCGGCCGGGCGGCGGTGCTGCGGCACCTGCTCGACCTGCCGGCGCTGTACCGCCTACCCGAGCCGCACGCCCGCTGGGAGGACCGGGCCCGGGCCAACCTGTCCCGGGAGCTGGCCGCGCTCACCTGACACGCGGTGCTTCGGGCGGCGCAGCCCGGCGTCCCGCAGCAGGCGGACGATCTCCCGCGACGGCACGACGGTGGCGCCCAGCCAGACCGCGGTCCGGAACCGCTCGGCGGGCACGTCGTAGTGGTCGCGGTCGAAGCCGCGCCGGGGCGCGCCGAGCATCTCGGCGAACGCGTGCAGCTCGGCGTAGGAGACGTCGCTGATCAGGTGCGACCAGAGCCGGCCGCGCCAGGGCACGGCGGGCGGGTCCAGGTAGAGCACGGCAACAGACGGTACGCCGGTAGCCTTCCCGGCATGGCCGCCCATCCCCTCCTCGACGACCTGCGGGCCGCGCTCGGTGACGCCGCCGTGCTGACCGACCCGGACCTGCTGTCCGGGCACGAGCGCGACGAGGCCGACCTGTGCGACTCGGGCACCCCGCTGGCTGTGGTACGCCCCCGCGACACCGACGAGGTGGTGGCGGTGGTCCGCGCGGCCGGACGGCACGGCGTACCCGTGGTGCCGCAGGGCGCGCGGACCGGGCTGGCCGGCGCGGCGAACGCGGTCGACGGCGCGGTGGTGGTGAGCACCGTGGCGATGGACGCGGTGCGGGAGATCGACCCGGTCGGCCGGATCGCGGTGGTGCAGCCGGGCGTGGTGAACGCGGCACTGGCCCGCGCGGTACGGGAGCACGGCCTCTGGTATCCGCCGGACCCCGGCTCGTGGGAGTCGTCCACGATCGGCGGCAACGTGGCCACGAACGCCGGTGGCATGTGCTGCGTGAAGTACGGCGTGACCAGCGAGTACGTGCTGGGCCTGGAGGTGGTGCTCGCCTCCGGCGAGGTGCTGCGCACCGGGCGGCGTACCGCCAAGGGAGTCGCCGGGTACGACCTGACCCGTCTGTTCGTGGGCTCGGAGGGCACGCTCGGCGTGATCACCGAGGTGACTGTGGCGTTGCGCCCGGCCCCGGAGGAGTCACTGACACTGGTCGCGGTCTTCCCCACCGTGGCGACCGCCGGTGGCGCGGTCGCCGGGATCGCCGAGCGTGGGCTCACGCCGAGCCTGCTGGAACTGCTGGACCGGACGCATCTGCGGGCGATCGAGGCGTACCGGCCGATGGGTCTGCGCACCGATGCCGAGGCGCTGCTGCTCGCGGCGGTGGACACCGGCACGCGGGCCGCCGACGACCTGGCCCGGCTCGCCGAGGTGTGCACGGCGGCGGGCGCCGACGAGGTCTATGCGGCCACCGACGCGGCCGAGGCGGCGGCCCTGCTCCAGGCGCGGCGGCTGGCCCACCCGGCGATGGAGCGGTTCGCGGCCGAGACGTTCCCGGGTGGCAACGGCGGCCTGGTCATCGACGACGTGGCCGTGCCGCGCGGCCGGCTGGCGGAGCTGCTCGATGGGGTGGCCCGGATCGCCGAGGCGTGCCAGGTGCCGATCGGGGTGGTCGGCCACGCCGGCGACGGCAACATGCACCCGAACATCGTGGTCGACCGGGCCGATCCGGCGAGCCTGGCCCGCGGACGACAGGCCTTCGACGAGATCATGCGGCTGGGGCTTGACCTGGGCGGCACCTGCACCGGGGAGCACGGCGTCGGGCTGCTCAAGCGGGACTGGCTGGCCCGCGAGATCGGCCCGGTGGGCGTACGCGTGCACCAGGCGATCAAAGCGGCGCTGGACCCGGCCGGGCTGCTCAACCCCGGCAAGGTGTTCTAGCCCTTGTCCTCCGCGGGCGTGGCCTGGGTGACGAGCAGCAGCACGTCGTAGGCCACCTTCGGCTTCGGTTCGCCCGGGCAGTCCTGGATGGTGACTGTCAGGCCCGGCGGCACGAGCAGCGTCGAGGTCAGCACGCCGATGCAGCCCTGCTTGTAGTTGCGGGCCTGGTCGGTCTCCGTCGCGATCGCCGGGTCCGCGAGCATCCGCTGGAGCCGCCGCGTCTGGTCCGGGCTCAGCGTGCCGGTGGCGTTCACGCCGTCGCCGGCGCAGTCGCGGCACTGCCAGCGGCCGGACGGGTCCACGTCGAGGTTGCGGACCGGGCCGTCACCGAGCCGCTGCACCAGGGAGACGCGTCGGCCGTCCGGTGTCGGACTGGCCGTGCCGCCCGCCCCGGGTGTGGTGGCGCCCTCGGCCCGGCCGAAGGAGCAGCCGGTCAGAGCGGTTGCCAGCAGCACAACAGCGGACAGGGCGGGGACGCGCAACCAGGATGGGCGAACCACGCGGGGAAACCTACACTTCCGTAGGTAGCGCGCACCAGCGGCCGAGCGGCCCGGGTCGGGGATCCCCTACCTGGGGGAGGCCGGAAGTTCAACGCCCGGGCCGTCGGTCCCTCGGTCTGCCGCGAATCCGCGCACATCGGGCGCGCCGAGGCGGGCCGCGTCGGCCGCGACGTCGTCCGGCATGAGCTGCGACTCCCGTTCGGCCAGCACCCGCGCCCGGTAGTGGGCGACCTCCCGGTCCCGGGTCGCCGCGTCCCAGCCGAGCACCGCGCCCATCAGCTCGGCGGCGTGCTCCGCCGACTCCAGGCCGCGGTGGCTGGTCTCGATCGAGATCCGGGTACGCCGGGTGAGCACGTCCTCCAGGTGCAGTGCGCCCTCGGCGCGGGCGGCGTACGTCACCTCGGCGGCCAGGTATTCCGGCGCGCCCGCGAGCGGCGAACCGAGCAGCGGATCGGCGTCGACCAGGGCGAGCAGTTCCAGGGTGAGGCTGCCGTAGCGCTCCAGCAGGTGCTCGACCACGCCGACCGCCACCCCGTGCCGGCGGGCCAGGTCGGCCCGGTCCCGCCACATGGCGGCGTACCCGTCGGCGCCGAGCAGCGGCAGGTCGGCGGTACGCGAGGAGCGGGTCCGGCCGAGCCGGTGCATCGCACGGTCGACCACGTCGGAGGCCATCACCCGGTACGTGGTGTATTTCCCGCCCGCGACCAGCAGCAGGCCGAGCATCGGCTCCACCACGGCGTGCTCGCGGGACAGCTTGGAGGTGGAGTCCGCCTCGCCGGCCAGCAGCGGGCGCAGCCCGGCGTAGACGCCCTCGATGTCGGCGGTGGTCAGCGGCCGGTCCAGCACCTCGTTGACCTGCGACAGCAGGTAGTCGATGTCGCTCGCGGTGGCGGCCGGGTGGGATCTGTCGAGTTGCCAGTCCGTGTCGGTGGTGCCGATGATCCAGTGCCCGCCCCAGGGGATCACGAACAGCACGCTCGTCGCGGTACGCAGGATCAGGCCGGTCTCGCCGACGATCGCCGAGCGGGGCACCACGAGGTGCACCCCCTTCGAGGCGCGGACCCGCAGCTTCGGGCGCAGCCCGACGTCGTTGAGCATCCGCGACATGTCGTCGCTCCACACGCCGGTGGCGGCGATCACGGTGCGGGCGCGTACCTCGAACTCGGCGTCCGGCGAACCGGCGGGCGCCTCCAGGTCGCGGACCCGCACGCCGGTGACCTCCCGGGCCTGCCGGGTCAGGCCGACCGCGCGGGCGCTCGTCACCACAGTCGCGCCGAGGCTCGCGGCGGTGCGCGCCAGCGTCACCACCAGGCGGGCGTCGTCGACCTGGCCGTCGTAGTAGCGGATCGCGCCGGCCAGCTTGTCCGGCCGGAGGCTGGGGAAGATCCGGCGGGTGCCCTCGCGCGTGAGGTGCCGGTGCAGCGGCATGCCGCGCCCGCCGCCGAACACCCCGGCGAACGCGTCGTACGCGGCGACACCGAGACCGTAGTAGGAGCGGCGGAAGAACCGCCGGGGCAGGTCACGCGCGCCGCCCTCGGCGGGCAGCGGCACCAGGATCGGCACCGGCCGGACCAGGTGCGGCGCGAGCCGGGTGGCGAGCAGGCCGCGCTCGGTGAGCGCCTCGTGGACCAGGTGGAACTCCAGCTGCTCCAGGTAGCGCAGGCCGCCGTGGATCAGCTTGCTGGACCGGCTGGACGTGCCGGCGGCGTAGTCACGCGCCTCCACCAGGGCCACCTTCAGCCCTCGGGACGCGGCGTCGAGCGCGGCGCCCGCTCCGGTCACGCCACCGCCGATGACCAGCACGTCGAACCGCTCGGCCCGGAGCCGGCGCAGGTCGTCGGCGCGGCGCTCGGCGGACAGCCGGCCGGCCGTGGATCGGGACACACTCGGGTCACGCACCAGTCAACGGTAACCGTCCCGGGCGCGCGGCGACACGGCCCGGCCGTACCGTGATGACCATGCTGACCGGTCCGCCGCTCGCCCCCGTACCGCCGCCGCCACCGCGCGAGACCGGTCCGTGGCCGGTCGTCGCGGCGGTGGCGACCGGGGTGTGGATCGTGCTGGTCACCGTGCCGGGCCAGGTCACCGGCTGGCTGGTCGACCAGGTGGCGCTGGTGATCGGCGCGGACCGGCCGGTGGCGGTCTGGCCGGTGGTGGCGGTGGCCACGGTGCTGCTGGCGGGCGCCCCGGCGCTGGCGCTGGCGCTCGCGCCCCGCGCCCCCGCGCTGCGGGCGACCGGCCGGGCCTGGACCGCCGCCGTGGTGGCGCTCGGCGTGACCACGCTGCTGCGTACGGTGCCGCCGGTGCACCACGAGGCGTACCTGGCCGCGCTCGCGGTGACCGCCGCGGTGCTCGCGCTCGTCGCCGTCCGTCTCGGCCGGGTCCGGCCACCCGTGGTGGTGGACGCGGCCCCGGAGGGCAGGTTCGGGTCGGTGTCGCTGCTGGCGATCGCGGCCGGGCTGGCCGTGCTGCTGCCGTGGGCCTGGGTGGGCGCGCTCGGCGGAGCGCTGGAGACGTTGCTGGCCGCCCTGGCCGCCGCCGCGTTGGGCGCGCTCGCCGGGGCGCTGCTCGGCGCCGGTTTCTGGGCCGCGTTCGGGCCCGGCCCGGTCCGGCTGGTGCTCGTCGGCGGCCTGGTCGCGGGGGTCGCGCTGACGCCGCTCGCGGCCGGCGCCGGGCAGACGGGCGTGCAGTTGCCGGCGCTGGCGCTGCTGCCGCCGCTCGGTTTCGTGCTGGCCGCGCTGGAGGCGGCGGCCCGCCACGCGGGCCGTCCGGCCGGGCCCGCGCCGGCGCGCCGGCTGGTCGGTCTCGCCCTGCTGGGGCCACTGGCGTTCACCGACCCGGAGGAGATCAGCCTCCTGCTCTCCGCCACCCGCGACATGCCGTTCTGGGTCGCGGTGGGCACCGGCGTGGCGTTCGCCGTCGCGGTCCTGCTCGCAGTCGGGTACGGCGTGCTGCTCGCCCGGTCCCGCGCCCGCGCGCCCCGGCGCGGTCCGGCCGCGCTGGCCGCCGCCGCGCTGCTCGCCGCCGTCGCCGTGGTGTACGTGGTCCCCGGCCAGCCCGGTCTGTACGGCGAGCGGCTGCTCGTGGTGCTGCGCGAGCAGGCCGACCTGACCGGCCTGCCGGCCGGGACGCCGGGCCGGGCCGGACGGGACGCCCGGGCGACGGAGGTCTACCGGCGGCTGGTGGCGACAGCCGACCGCACGCAGGGCGACCTGCGCCGCACGCTCACCCGGATGCGGCTGCACCCGACGCCGTACTACCTGGTGAACGCGATCGAGACGGACGGCGGGCCGGCGGTGCGGGCCTGGTTGTCGACCCGCCCCGAGGTGGCCCGCGTGCTGGTCAGCCAGCGGGTACGCCCGCTGCCCGCGCTCGCCCCGGAGGCACGCGGCGACCAGCCCGCACCGGCCGGCCCGGCCTGGAACGTCTCGCTGATCGGCGCGGACCGGGTCTGGTCGGAGCTGGGGGTCACCGGGTCCGGTGTGGTGGTCGGCAGCTCCGACTCCGGGGTGGACGGCCGGCACCCGGCGCTCGCGGGCGGCTTCCGGGGCGGCGACGACTCCTGGTACGACCCGTGGGAGGGCCGCCGCGCCCCCGCCGACCGGGGCGGCCACGGCACCCACACGCTGGGCAGCGCGGTGGGCCGGGACGGGATCGGCGTCGCGCCCGGCGCGAGCTGGGTCGGCTGCGTCAACCTGGACCGCAACATGGGTAGCCCGGCCCGCTACCTCGACTGCCTCCAGTTCATGCTGGCCCCGTTCCCGCCGGGCGGGAACCCGCTGACCGACGGCCGTCCCTCCCGCGCCCCGGACGTGCTCACCAACTCGTGGGGCTGCCCGCCGGTGGAGGGGTGCGACCCGGGGGCGCTGCGACCGGCGACCGCCGCGCTGACCGCTGCGGGCATCCTGGTGGTGGCCGCGGCCGGGAACACCGGCCCGTCGTGCGGCTCGATCGCGGACCCGCCCGCGCCGTACCCGGACGTGCTGACCGTCGGGGCGGTGGACCGGCAGCGCCGCGTCACCGAGTTCTCCAGCCGGGGCCCGGCGCCGGACGGCCGGGCCAAGCCGGACCTGGTCGCGCCCGGCGCCGACGTGGTCTCGGCGATGCCGGGCGGCGGGTACGCGGCGCTGGACGGCACCTCGATGGCGACGCCGCAGATCGCCGGTGTGGTGGCGCTGATGTGGTCGGCGAACCCGGCGCTGCTCGGGAACCTGGAACGGACCCGGGCGATCCTGCGCGACACCGCCCAGCCGGTCGCGTCGCCCGCCGGCGCCGACACCTGCGGCGGACCGCAGGACGTCTCCGGCGCCGGGCTGGTGGACGCGTACGCGGCGGTACGCGCGGCCCGAGCCGGGTGAAAGCCCGTCGTCACCGCCGTACCACCGGCCACCGCGACGCCCCGCCGGTCAGTCGAGCCAGCAGATGACCGCGTCGCCCGCCTTCGCCGCCGCGGCGAAGTAGTCCCGGGCGTACGGCAGGTGGTGGGCCACCCAGTCCAGCTCACCGTCGCGGTCCCAGATCAGCGGATAGATGTCCGCAGCGGTCAGCTCGGCCGGGTCGACGCCCCGCAGCAGGTCCTCCTCGGTGATCCCGGCCAGCGCGGTCGCCGCCTCGGCCACCTGCTCCGGCGTCAGGTAGGCCGGCGGGCCGTAGCCCCAGTCGTACGGCTCGAGGAACTCCGCCCAGTCCATACCCTCCGGCGGGGCGTCGGGCAGCGCGACGAGCAGCTCGCCGCCGGTGACCAGCGGCACCGTGACGCCGCGCCGCTCCAGCAGGAACTGCAGTGCCTGCCAGGCCTTGCCCGTGCCGGCGTGCCGCACGTCTTCGGCATCGGCCGCCGCCTGCGCGAACTCGTAAGCCCAGTCGTGGTCCGCTCTGGCCCGCGCCAACTCGTCGGGCGTCATCCGGATCCAATTCCCGTTCATGCTCACGGGCGCAGCCTAGAGACCGGGTCCGACACCCGTCGTCCGGCGGAGGGCGCTACCGTCGGCAGCCATGAACGTGGAGATCACCGATCTGCCGCCCGAGCCGTCGCCTGCGGTTGTCGACCTGTGCCGGCGCGCGCTCGACCTGTCCGAGGACGCGGCCGAGGCGCCGGGCATCGTGGACACTCTGACCCGGCGGGCGGCGGCGCACCGGCCGGTCGTGGTGCTCGGCGCGGTACGCGACGGCGCGCTGATCGGCGTACTGATCGGGTCGCTGTCGGCGGCCGATCCGCGCCTCGGCCACGTCGACCTGGTCGCGGTCGCGCCTGCGGAACGCCGCCAGGGCGTCGGCGGTGCGCTGCTGACCGAGGCGGAGAGCCGGCTCGGCGCGCTCGGCGCGGCCGAGGTGCTGCTCGCCGGCAACCCGCCGCACTACGCCTGGCCCGGTATCGACGTGCGCTACACCCCGGCGGTCTGCGCCGCGCAGCGGCTCGGCTACCGGCAGGACCGTACCGCCTGGAACATGACCGCCGAGCTGACCGAGGGCTCGGCGGCGCTGCGTCCCACCGAGGCCGCCGAGCAGCGGCTGGCCGGGCGGGGCGTGACGGTACGCCGGGCCGGCTCCGCCGACCTGCCGGCGCTCGCCGCGTTCGCCAGGTCCACGTTCGGCGGCACCTGGGACGGCGAGCTGGCCGGTTCGGTGGGGCGGCCGGACGCGGGTGTGCACCTGGCCGAGCGGGACGGCGAGATCCTCGGGTTCGCCGCGTACGGGTCGGCGCGGCCGAGCTGGTTCGGGCCGATGGGCACCGCACCGGCGGCGGAGGGATCCGGGATCGGCGGCGTGCTGCTGCGCCGCTGCCTGCGTGACCAGGCCGCCGCCGGGATCACGGCGGCGCAGATCGGCTGGGTGGGGCCGGTGCCGTTCTACTCGAACGCGGCGGGTGCCCGGATCGAGCGGGTGTTCTTCCTCTACCGGAAAGCCGTCAAAGGGGCATAGACGTCAATAGCGCCATTCGGCCTCCTTCGCCATCGACCGGGCTCTACGGTCGGAGCAGAGGAGGCGGTGCATGACCACGAATGACGAACGGGCCGAGGACCCGGCGGCGGGACGGCGCCCGTCCGACGAGCTTCCCGGCCAGCTTCCGTTCGACCGGCTCGACGTCGGTGACGCCGAGCAGCTCGCCGAGCTGACCGGCGGCGACGGGCCACCGGTGGAGGAGTCACGGCAGCCGGTGGACGAGCCGAGGCGGCTGCCGCCGCCGTACGACAGGGCGCACAAGCGGCGCAACCAGCGCCCGCTGCCCACCTGATCCGGGTACGCGGAAAGGGGGCGGACCGCTGACGCGGGCCCGCCCCCTTCGGCGTACTGGATGGAGCTGGACTCAGAAGTCCATCTCCCCGCCACCCGGGCCCGCCGGGGCGGCCGGGGTCTTCTCCGGCTTGTCCGCGACGACGGCCTCGGTGGTGAGGAACAGCGCGGCGATCGAAGCGGCGTTCTGCAGCGCGGAACGCGTCACCTTGGCCGGGTCGATGATGCCCGCGGCCAGCAGGTCCACGTACTCGCCGGTCGCGGCGTTGAGGCCGTGACCCGGGTCGAGGTTGCGAACCCGCTCGACGACGACGCCACCCTCCATGCCGGCGTTGACGGCGATCTGCCGCAGCGGGGCGTCCAGCGCGATCTTGACGATCTGCGCGCCGGTCGCCTCGTCGCCGGCCAGGTCCAGCTTGTCGAAGGCGGTCTTGCCGGCCTGCACCAGCGCGACGCCACCACCCGGGACGATGCCCTCCTCGACGGCGGCCTTCGCGTTGCGGACGGCGTCCTCGATACGGTGCTTGCGCTCCTTCAGCTCGACCTCGGTGGCCGCGCCGACCTTGATCACCGCAACACCGCCGGCCAGCTTGGCCAGACGCTCCTGCAGCTTCTCCCGGTCGTAGTCGGAGTCGCTCTTGTCGATCTCGGCCCGGATCTGGTTCACCCGGCCCTGGATCTGCTCGGCGTCGCCGGCACCGTCGACGATGGTGGTCTCGTCCTTGGTCACCACGACCTTGCGGGCGCGGCCCAGCATCTCGAGGCCGGTCGCGTCCAGCTTGAGGCCGACCTCCTCGCTGATGACCTGACCACCGGTGAGGATGGCGATGTCGGTCAGCATGGCCTTGCGGCGGTCACCGAAGCCCGGCGCCTTGACGGCGACCGACTTGAAGGTGCCACGGACCTTGTTGACCACCAGGGTGGCCAGGGCCTCGCCCTCCAGGTCCTCGGCGATGATCAGCAGCGGCTTGCCCGACTGCATGACCTTCTCCAGGATCGGAAGCAGGTCCTTCACCGACGAGATCTTGCTGTTGACGATCAGGATGTACGGGTCGTCGAAGACGGCCTCCATACGCTCCGGGTCGGTCATGAAGTAGGCGGAGATGTAGCCCTTGTCGAAGCGCATGCCCTCGGTGAGCTCGAGCTCCAGGCCGAAGGTGTTGCTCTCCTCGACGGTGATGACGCCTTCCTTGCCCACCTTGTCCATCGCCTCGGCGATGATCTCGCCGACGCTGGGGTCGGCGGCGGAGATGGAGGCGGTGGAGGCGATCTGCTCCTTGGTCTCCACGTCCTTGGCGAGCTTGAGCAGCTCCTCCGAGACGTTGGCCACGGCCGCCTCGATGCCCCGCTTCAGGGCCATCGGGTTGGCGCCGGCGGCCACGTTGCGCAGACCCTCACGGACCAGGGCCTGGGCCAGGACGGTCGCCGTCGTCGTGCCGTCACCGGCGACGTCGTCGGTCTTCTTCGCGACCTCCTTGACCAGCTCGGCGCCGATCTTCTCGTACGGGTCCTCGAGCTCGATCTCCTTGGCGATGCTCACACCATCGTTGGTGATGGTGGGGGCACCCCACTTCTTCTCGAGCACGACGTTGCGGCCCTTGGGGCCGAGGGTCACCTTCACGGCGTCGGCGAGCTGGTTCATGCCCCGCTCGAGGCCGCGGCGCGCCTCTTCGTCGAACGCGATCATCTTGGCCATACGGCGTTGTCCTCCTGGACACTCACGGGCCACCCGGGATGCCCGGATGGGCCGTCTGGTGTACGCACCTTGGGGACGTCGCCACCTGGCGACGACGACGTCTCCTCGGTCGGGCCGGACAGCCCGCGACGACCGGCCTCGTACCGCTCCGGCACCCCTTCGGACACCGGTGCGACCGTGGCCCTACCGCCCCGACCTTCTGGCACTCACCGTACGCGAGTGCCAATGACTTGTTTAGCACTCTCCCTAGCCGAGTGCAAGCACGACAGCCCCGCTCAGCCGAGTTCCGCCGCCAGCCGGGCCGCGTTCACCGGGCCTTCGTGAGCCCGCTGTTCGGCGTACGTGACGACCAGCCCGACCTGCTGCGCCAGGTAGGCCGGGGCGGCGAGCAGGGCACCGAACACGGCGAGCACCACGGCGCCGATCGCGGTGCCGACGGCGTTCATCGGCGTGACGCCGAACGCCGCCCCGCTGATCCCGCCCACCACCGCGTCGAGCACCGTCGCCGCGAAGAGCACCGCGATCACCAGCGCGACCCGGCCCAGCACCATGCCGAACCGGTTGTGGAACATCCGCCACGCCCGTCCGATCGGCTCCCGCCGCTCGAACAGGTAGACCGGGCCGAACAGGGCCAGCGCGAACGCGGCGTAGAGGCCGGGCAGCAGGCAGAAGCAACTGCCGAGCATGACCAGCAGCGAGACCAGGAGCGTCCAGCCCCACAGGCCGAGGGCGCGGCGCAGCCCGTACCGGAAGGCGGCGCCGAGTTCGACCGGCTCACCGGCCGCCTGGCGGGTGACCACCCAGGTGCCGGCGGCCCAGCCCATCGCCTGGAGCAGGCCGAAGATCAGCCCGGCGGACAGGAGCACGCCGTAGAAGGCGAACATCTGCCCCCAGAAACCGGCCGGCAGCACCGGCGCGCCGTCCGGCGCTGTCGCCAGTTCGCCCTCGGGGCTGAAGACGAGCGTGAGGACGCTGATCACCGAAGCCGGGAGCACCTGGGTGAGCAGCACGATCGGCAGCAACTGCCGCCAGCCGCGCCGCAGCGCCGCGGTGCAGCGGGCGAACCAGGGACCGATGCCCGCGTGCGGCGGGTTGACGAGCGGATCCTGCGGGTCGAGGCCGGGGAACCAGCCGGCGTACGCGCCGGGACCGGCCGGCATCGGGTACGCGGCCCCGGGGACCGGGTACGCCGCGCCGGGCATCGGATGGCCCGGGTACGCGGGAGGGCCCCAGCCCGGGGGCGGCGTGCCGGGCGGCGCGTTCCAGCCGTGCGGCGGGGTACCCGGGGCGTTCCAGTTCTGCGGCGTAGCGCCCGGGGTGTTCCAGCCCTCCGACGGCGTGCCCGGGGCGGTCCAGCCCTGCGGCGGAGTGCCCGAGGCGGTCCAGCCGGATGAGGCGTCACCCGGGGCGGTCCAGCCGGGCGGGGTGCCCCAGCCGGGTTGGCCGGCCGGGTTCGGGGCGCCGTGCTGCGGGCTGCCGTACTCCGGAACGATCGGGGCGTGCCCGGTGTGGCCGGCCCACCCGGCTGGGG